>JAFWDX010000321.1 GCA_017515945.1 Blautia sp.
GGTTATACCGTGAACAGTAACTTTTTGTTATCACTTATTCCCCATTTTGTACATCCCGGCCCCGGTTTCGCCGTTGTCAAACATATGAGAACTATGATATAATGCAAAGCTATGAACTTCAGGATTTGATACAGGAGGCACAGATGGCAGACCAGAGCATGATTCGTAATTTTTGCATAATCGCCCACATAGACCACGGCAAGTCCACCCTGGCTGACCGGATCATAGAGATGACAGGGCTGTTGACGGAGAGGGAGATGCAGGCCCAGGTTCTCGATAATATGGAACTGGAAAGAGAACGCGGGATCACGATCAAATCCCAGGCCGTTCGCATTATCTACAAAGCTCTGGACGGAAAAGAGTATATTTTCAATCTGATCGACACGCCCGGTCATGTGGATTTTAATTATGAGGTTTCCCGGAGCCTCGCCGCCTGTGACGGAGCCATCCTGGTGGTGGACGCCGCGCAGGGGATCGAAGCCCAGACCCTCGCAAACGTGTATATGGCGCTCGATCACGATCTGGAGGTTCTCCCTGTGATCAACAAGATCGACCTGGCCAGCGCGGAGCCGGAACGTGTCATTTCCGAGATTGAGGATGTGATCGGACTGGAGGCAAAGGACGCGCCCAGGATCTCCGCCAAGACAGGACTCAATGTCCGGGATGTGCTGGAGGAGGTCGTGGCCAGGATCCCCTCACCGGAGGGCGACCCGGACGCACCCTTACGCGCGCTGATCTTTGATTCAGTATATGATTCATATAAAGGCGTGATCGTCTTTATCCGTATGATGGACGGCGTCGTACAGAAAGGGACCAGGATCCGGCTGATGGCGACCGGCTTTACTGCAGAGGTAGTGGAGGTCGGCTATTTCGGTCCGGGACAGTTCATTCCGTGCGACCGCCTCGAGGCCGGGATGGTCGGTTATCTGACCGCCAGTATCAAAAATGTCCGGGATACCCGTGTGGGCGACACGGTCACCGATGACGCGCGCCCCTGCGCCGAGGCACTGCCGGGTTATAAAAAAGTGCAGTCCATGGTTTACTGCGGCGTATATCCGGCGGACGGCGCGAGGTACCAGGACCTGAGGGATGCGCTTGAAAAGCTCCAGCTTAACGATGCGTCTCTGTTCTATGAGCCGGAGACATCTGTAGCGCTCGGATTCGGCTTCCGGTGCGGCTTCCTCGGATTGCTGCATCTGGAGATCATTCAGGAGAGACTGGAGAGGGAATACAACCTGGATCTGGTCACGACGGCGCCAAGCGTTATCTATAAAGTCCACAAAACCGATGGCACGGTGATCGATCTGACCAATCCCACCAATCTCCCGGATCCCTCGGAGATCGATTATATGGAAGAACCTCTCGTATCGGCAGAGATCATGGTCACGACTGAATACGTAGGATCCATCATGGAGCTTTGCCAGGAGCGCAGGGGTCAGTATCTCGGCATGGAATATATGGAAGCAACCCGTGCCCTGATCCGCTACAGGCTCCCGCTTAATGAGATCATTTATGACTTCTTTGACGCGCTCAAATCGCGCTCCAGGGGCTACGCCTCCCTGGACTATGAACTCTGGGGCTATGAACGGAGCGATCTTGTCAAACTCGATATCCTGGTAAATAAGGAAGAGGTCGACGCGCTTTCCTTCATCGTTCACGCTGATACCGCATATGAACGGGGACGGAAAATGTGTGAAAAACTCAAGGACGAGATCCCCAGACAGCTTTTTGAGATCCCGATCCAGGCAGCCATCGGCAGCAAGATCATCGCCCGGGAGACGGTCAAAGCTCTCCGTAAGGACGTGCTGGCCAAGTGCTACGGCGGTGACATTACCCGTAAGAAAAAGCTCCTGGAAAAACAGAAAGAGGGCAAAAAGCGCATGCGTCAGATCGGCAATGTCGAGATCCCGCAGAAAGCTTTCATGAGTGTCCTGAAATTAGATGATAAGTAACTGTGAAGGAGCTTGTGACTGAACAGTTACGATGATAAGTA
>JAFWDX010000322.1 GCA_017515945.1 Blautia sp.
CAAAGGGTGAGTCAAGGAACCTGTCCCCTCTGACTCATGGAACCCTGCCCCTGGCCCATCGAACCCGGCCTCTGGCTCATCGAACCCGGCCCCTGGCTCATCTGGTTCACTTCTTTATGATTTTTTTAGACTGAAAGAACCACAGGACCATCAGCCCAATCCCCGCCAGCCCAATAAGGATATACGGCAGGATCGATTTTGACTGCGAGTAAGCCTTAGCCTCCTCCAGATTCTGCCTGTCGGCAGCTAAAGCCGCTTCATCAATGGAATTCTGCTGTGGGTTGACTACAGCGGTGCCGATGGGAAGGCTGTCATAAAAATAAGTGCGGATGATCTGCGAATCCTTTTCCTCATCCACATAGGTCATGTCCGCCGCTGTGATCCCTTGAGGCGCGACGACTTCACCGCCGGTGACGATATCAAAATCGTCGTTCCCGAGGGAAAGGATGTTGAACGTGCCGAATCCGAAATCCAGCAGAGAAGCAGCCTCATAGGAAACCGAATCCGAAGTGCCCTGCAGGATGGCGCAGATCAGGGTCATGCCTTTGCGCTGCGCAGCGCAGAGGATCGTGGCGCCGGCAGTGCCGGTATATCCCTGTTTCCCGCCCAAGGTCCCGCTGTAGTAGTCGGATCCTGCCGTATTGACCATCGAAAAGGAGGTGGACAACGTGCGGTCGCCGCCCGACATGTTCGTGGCCGGGATCGTGTAGGTGGTGGCGGAGATGATCTTGCGGAAATCCTCATTCCTGAGGGCTGTCTGCATGATCATGGCCAGATCGTGGGCAGTGGAATACTGGGCCGGATCCTCCAGACCGGTGGGATTGGTAAAATGAGAGCCTGTGCAGCCCAGCTCTGCCGCCCGACTGTTCATCAGCTGTACAAAGGCATCCACACTCCCGCTGATATGCTCCGCGAGCTGCAGGGCCACATCATTGGCGGAGGCGAGGATGACGGCATACGCGCACTGCTCGATCGTAAAGATCTCCCCGACCTGAGAGGAAATATTCAGACCGCCCTCGGTCACGCCCTGGACGCCGGTCTCGGTCATGGTGACTTCGTCGGTAAGCTTTGCCTTCTCCAGTGCCAGCATCACGGTCAGGATCTTGACGGCACTGCCGGGATCCACGGGTGTATCCATGTTTTTGGCATAAAGGATGGTGCCGGTCGAATCCTCCATCACGATCGCGCTGGCCGCGGAGATATCAGGACCTGCGGGCCAGTCCGAATAATATGTCGTATAGTTTTCCCAGTTATCGGCCTGTACGGCCTGATGAGTTTCGGGATCGGCAGCGGTGGCTGTCGGAGCGGAAGTCGGCTCTGTGGCCCCGGCAGCGGAGCTGTCTGCCGCACTGTCCTCAGCTGCATCGGATACGGCCTGCGCGTCTGCGGATGCATCCTCCTGCTCTCCGTCGTATTCACTGTCGTATGTATCCTCCTGATATGTGTCGGAGTCGGAATAGCTTTCATCGTATTCTTCATAGGAACCGTCGTCATAGGATTCCTCGCCGGAGGAATCGTATTCCTCCTCATATTCCTCAGCCATGACCCTGACGGAACTGCCGGCCGACAGGCTCAGGCAAAGGCAGGCCAGCAGCAAATGCGTAAAAAGTTTTTTTCTCATTGGTAAAAAACTCCTTCTTAAGTCATAATCAGCAGTAGTATAGCATAAAACAGGGCGTCTTGCAAAAAATATCACGTAATGTTAATATAATTTCCATATTATATTCGGATTCGGGAGATGATGCCATGTCAGGCAGAATACAGTGGAAAAAAATGGCAGGGAAGCTTTCCCCCTATACAATAAAAAAAGGCCTGTTGTATCTCAGGCATTATGGCATCAGGGAGTTCTGGATCCGCCTCCATGAGAGGTTTGAGCCGGAGGAGGTCCCCTATGGGCCGTGGTTTGAGGCCACCAGACCGGATGCAGAGTGCCTGGCCAGGCAAAGGAGCCGCAGATGGTCCTCTGATCCGGTCACATTCAGCCTGGCGGTACCTGCCTGGCATACAGATCCTGTTTTTCTGGAGCAGATGATCGATTCCGTCCTGGCGCAGACATACCCCTTCTGGGAGCTTTGCATCGTGAACGCGAGCCCGGAGGATGAGCATATGCGACAGATCCTTTCACGATATCCTGCAGCGGATAAACGGATCCGCATAAAGGAACTGCGTCAAAATCTGGGGATCTCCGGGAATACGAATGCTGCGTTTGACATGTGTACGGGAGACTGGATCGGTCTGTTGGACCATGATGACCTGCTTTCGCCGCAGACCCTGTATCTTGCTGCGGACTTGCTTGCCCGGGAGCCGGACACAGAGCTGATCTATACTGACGAGGACAAGGTGACGGAGGATCCCGAAGCACATTTTCAGCCGCATTTCAAACCGGATTTCAATCTGGATCTGCTGCGGTCCAACAATTATATCTGCCATTTCCTGCTCCTTCGCCGCACGCTGCTGGACCGGATCGGCGGGATGGACACGGCTTTTGACGGTGCCCAGGATTATGACCTCATTTTCAGAGCCTGTGAAAGCGCGCATGCGATCCGTCATATCCCGGAGATCCTGTATCACTGGAGGACTCACAGCCAGTCAACGGCCGACAACCCGGTCAGCAAGATGTATGCTTTCGAAGCAGGCAGACGGGCGATTCAGGCCCATCTGTCGCGCTGCGGGTGTGTGGGGGAGGTGACGCAGACAAAGGATTATGGCTTTTACAGAGTCAGATATCCCGTGCAGGGAGAGCCGCTGGTATCCGTCATCATACCGAACAAAGATCATCCGGAGCTTCTGCGCGCTTGCCTTGATTCGATCCGGAACATGACTACATGGCAGAGATACGAAATTCTGATCGTGGAGAATAACAGTGAGGGAGAGGAAATATTTTCCTTTTATAAAGAAGCGGAAAAGGATCCGCATGTCCGTATCCTGACTTACCAGGGCTCCTTTAATTATTCAAAGATCAACAATGAAGCTGCAAAACAGGCGCGTGGAGAGTATCTCCTTTTCCTGAATAATGACGTGACCGTCATCACGCCGGACTGGATGGAGGAGATGCTGGGCGTATGCCAGCGCCCTGAGGTCGGCGCGGTGGGAGCTCGTCTGCATTATCCGGATGGGACGATCCAGCATGCTGGGATCGTGATCGGTATGGGCGGCATCGCCGGAAGTCTATTTGTGGATATGCCCGCCGAGCGTTCCGGCTATCTGCACAAGGCATCGATCATGCAGGATCTGAGCGCCGTCACGGCCGCGTGTATGATGGTACCTGCACAGGCATTCGCGCAGGCGGGCGGCTTTACACCTGACCTGGCGGTCGCTTTCAATGATGTGGATCTGTGCCTGAAGCTCGGCCGGCTCGGCCTGCTGGTGGTTTATGATCCGTTCGTCCGCATGTGGCACGCGGAGTCGCGGACCAGGGGCCCTGAGGATACGCCGGAAAAGGTGCGGCGCTTCCAGTCTGAGATCGAATATATGCGGGTACACTGGATCGACCTTCTCAAAAATGGTGATCCATGCTATAATAAAAATCTGTCCCTGACGAAATGGAACTATTCGATCCGCCCCAAGGAGTAGGCATGGCAGAGGTAACAGTCATCATCCCAAATTTTAACGGACTTCGCTATCTGCCCTGTATGCTGGAGAGCATGCACAGGCAAAGCTTTACAGATATGGACATCATTCTGGTGGATAACGGGTCCACAGACGGCAGCACGGCTTATGTGCAGGAGTACTGGCCGGATGTCCGGGTTATTTCGCTGCCGGACAATACCGGTTTCAGCCACGCGGTAAATGTAGGGATCCGTGCGGCGTCGGCGCCTTTTGTGCTGCTGCTCAACAATGACACAGAGGCGGATCCGCATTTCGTGGAGGCGCTGCTTCTCTGCATGAAAGCGCATGCGCATGCTTTTTCCGCCGGAGCCAGGATGCTCTGCTTTGACAGGCGTGACAGGCTGGACGGAGCGGGCGACCTTTACTGTGCGCTGGGCTGGGCTTTTGCCAGAGGCAAAGGCAAGGCAGCCGACAGGTATCTTAAAGAGGAGCAGATCTTCTCTGCCTGCGGCGGAGCCGCGATATACAGGAGAGAACTTTTCGGGGAGATCGGTTTTTTTGACGACGAGCATTTCGCTTACCTCGAGGATCTGGATATCGGATACCGTGCGCGGATCTATGGTTATGAGAACTGGTATGCCCCGGACGCGCTCGTGTATCATGTGGGAAGCGGTACCAGCGGGTCCCGCTATAATCAGTTTAAAACCCGATACTCATCGAGAAACAATGTTTATATGATCTACAAAAACATGCCCCTTTTCCAGATCCTGCTGAATCTGGTCTTTCTGATTCCCGGTTTTGCGATAAAGCTGTTCTTTTTTGCCAGGAAAGGGCTTGGCAGGGAATATCTCGCCGGGATCAAAAACGGTTTCCAGATCAGCAGAAAGGGGCGGAAGGTTCCCTTCAGGGCGGCACATCTGGGCAATTACTGCCGGATCCAGATTGAGCTGTGGCGCAACATGTTCGTAAGACTGGGAGGATGAATCAATCCTCCCTCCTTTCTTTTTTAAAAATTTGTTGCAATTATATTTCGGTTATTATAATATATAGAAGTATACGGTCTGAGAAAAAGGTGGGGGTGGAGACGTGGACAATCAAAAGTTTTTCAGTCGTCTTCATGTGTTTCTGGATGCTCTGACCATCGCATTGTCTTATCTGCTGGCGTGGGTGCTGAGATTCATCGGTCCCTTTTCCTATAATGCCGTCAGAGCCAGATCCTTTGAACAGTACATGAGCTATCTTATCCTGCTCATCCCGCTGTTCCTGCTTCTGTACCATGCATTTTCTCTTTATGTGCCGATGCGGATGCAGGGGAGGAGGCTCGTGCTCTCCAGTCTGATCAAGGCCAACACGCTGGGTGTGCTGGTTGCGATCTTTGTGTTGTACATGATCAATGAGGGAGATATTTCCCGTTCCATGTATGGCATGTTTTATATGATAAATATCTGCCTGAGCTGTCTTGTGCGCATGCTGGTGTTCCACATGCTCCGTCAGATGCGGCGCCGGGGACTCAATACCAGGCAGGTGCTGCTGGTAGGATTCAGCCGTGCAGCCCAGGAGTATATCGACCGTGTCCTGGAAAATCCCCAGTGGGGGATCATCGTGCGCGGGATCCTGGATGACGAGATCGCTGCAGGTACGGTTTACAAGGGGATCAAGGTGCTGGGACGCATAGCCAATCTTACGGTGATCCTGCCGGCCAACCGGCTCGACGAGATTGCCATAACCCTTGGCCTGAAGGACTATGACAGGTTGGAGGAGATCGTGGCCATGTGTGAAAAGTCCGGGGTACATACAAAATTTATTCCGGATTATAATAACATCGTTCCGACGAAGCCATATACGGAGGATATCCTGGGACTGCCTGTCATCAATATCCGTTACGTTCCGCTGACAAATACGTTTAACGCAATGGTAAAGCGCGTGATGGATGTGGTCGGGGCCCTGGCAGCCCTGGTCATTTCTTCCCCCGTCATGATCTTTTTTGCGATCCTGATCAAGATAACCAGTCCAGGCCCCCTGATCTACAAACAGGAGAGGGTAGGGCTCCACAATAAAACTTTCCGGATGTTCAAATTCCGCTCGATGGAGGTTCAGTCTGAGGCAGAGGAAAAAAAGGCCTGGACTGTAAAAAATGACCCACGGGTGACGACAGTCGGCCGGTTCATGCGCCATACCAGTATTGATGAACTGCCTCAGCTGTTCAATATCCTCAAAGGGGATATGAGCCTGGTCGGACCGCGCCCGGAGCGTCCTTTCTTTGTGGAAAAATTCCGGGAAGAGATCCCGCGTTACATGGTCAAGCACCAGGTAAGACCTGGCCTGACCGGATGGGCTCAGGTAAACGGATATCGCGGAGACACGTCCATTCGGAAAAGGATCGAGTATGATCTTTTCTATATCGAGAACTGGACGGTGGGATTTGACATTAAAATCCTGTTCCTGACATTTTTCAGAGGATTTATAAACAAGAATGCATACTGACGCGCGCCGGTATGAAACAGCCGGCCAGTGAGTTGATGAACCAGGAAAGGTTGGGGTATTGCTGATGAAACGACGGATCTTCTTTGTGCTGGAGATTCTGCTTCTGTCTCTGTTTTTGGGAGTGCTTTTTATTTATGGACAGATTTCGCAAAGAATCGATAAATTAGAGACCTCAACCTCTCTCGAGGAATTTGACGAGCAGAAGCTGGAAGTTAATGAGAGTGCACCCAGGATGACCGGTTACAGGACGATCGCCCTTTTCGGCCTCGATCACAGGACCCGCAATGCAGAACTCGATGGAGAGAATTCCGATACGATCATCGTTGCGAGCATTAACAATGATACCAGCGATGTAAAGCTGGTATCCGTTTACCGGGATACGCTTCTCAACATCGGCAATGAAACATATACAAAGGCCAACGCGGCCTATGCCTACGGCGGCCCGCAGCAGGCTGTATCCATGCTCAATACAAATCTGGACCTGGATATTACAGACTTCATCACGGTGGATTTCAACGCCGTCGTCAATCTGATCGATGCGGTAGGCGGACTTGATATCCCCATGTCCTATGCGGAGATCGTTCATATGAACAATTACAGCATAGAGACGGCGGAGGAAACAGGCAAAACCTTTACTCCAATCGCGCTGCCGGCTCAGGAGCCGGCCGATCTGGAGGAGATCATAGGAACCTATCACCTCAATGGCGTACAGGCTACTTCATACTGCCGTATCCGCTATACTGCGAGCATGGACATGGGCCGTACCGAGCGTCAGCGCCGTGTGATCCAGATGGTGGTACACAAGCTCAAAAGAAGCGGACTGAACAGGATATTTGAGATCCTTGATGAGATCATCCCGATGGTCAAGACATCCCTGACCAAAACAGAGATCATGCAGATGATCCCGATCATGATCGGTTACCGGATCGACGACACCACGGGCTTCCCGCTCAATTTCAAGTTTTCCATGGTACAGGGCAGCAGTTTTATCGTGGCCGATCCGCTGCTGGAAAATGTCCGGGATCTTCACAAGTTCCTGTATGGATCCTTTGACAACTATGTGCCGTCCTCGAATATCAGCGAGATCAATGATTATATCTTTGAGATCGTGGGAGGAGAGAGCTCACTGCAGGAGACCGCTCCGGTTCAGGAAGAGGATGCGGATACGTCAAATGACTTTGTCTGGACGGCCGGTAATGGCAGTGTTGTCATGTCAGACGCCTATGGTACCGGTTACACTGATGAGAGCTTCGGGTCGGGGTGGAATACAGCCGATACCGGAACTGATCAGGATAATGGTATAGTTATGGATAATGACGCTGGTGAAGTACATTATAACAATACCTATACAGAACCGGTTTATAATGATAATGACAGCACAGGCGATGATGATCTGGATGATTATAATGCAGATTATTCCGGATACAATGACAACGGCGGTGATTATACCTATGTGGAGCCTGACTATGGATATGATGCCGGTTATGATGCCGCGACCGATGATGGCGATGGTTATGACGCTGCCGCGCAGAACACAGACGGTGGTTCTGATCTGGATTTCACCAGTCAGGAATGAGAATCGGGGATTTTATACTCTGGTAAGTATACTCGCGCGATCAAATAAATGGAAAATGTACCTTGGTTTCCGCGCAGTATATGCAGAGGCTCTAAATACGTGGAAGCAAAGCACTCCACGTATTGAGACCCTCTAGTATATTTCGGGGAGCTGTCCGCCAGGGCGGCTCCCCTTTTTTGACAAAGGAAGAAAATGTTCATGACTATCGAAGTGATCATTCCAGCCTGGAAGCCCGGCAAAGAACTGGAGGAGCTGATCAGCCGCCTGATGAGACAGCGCGTCCGTCCGGACAGGATCCACATCGTCAATACGGATAAAAAGTACTGGGATCCGGGGCTCTGCGACAGATGGCCTCAGATCGAAGTGACGCACATCGAGAAGATGGAGTTTGACCATGGCGGAACCAGGGATAAAGCGGCGCGCGAATCCCTGGCTCAGGTGTTCGTCTTTATGACACAGGATGCCCTGCCTGCAGATGAACACTTGCTGGAAAGGCTTACTGAGCCATTTGAAGCTGACGACAAAGTTGGGGCGGTTTATGCCCGCCAGCTTCCACGCCCGGACTGCCGCAGGATCGAACGCTTTTACCGCAATTTCAACTATCCGGACAAAAGTACGGTGCGTTCCCAGGAGGATGCGGCTGTATTTGGTATTCGGACATATTTCTGCTCCAATGTATGTGCGGCATATCGGGCCGATATTTATCGAAAAACCGGTGGGTTCCCTTCCCATGCGATTTTTAATGAGGATATGGTCTGCGTCGGTCAGATGCTTCAGCAGGGATACAAAGTTGCCTATGCTGCCGGCGCGAGGGTGATCCATTCGCACAACTATACCTGTGCGCAGCAGTTCAGGAGAAATTTTGACCTGGGTGTCTCCCAGACGGACTTTCCCGGAATATTCGGGGGCTTTGTTTCAGAGGGCGAGGGTCTGGCCATGGTTCGGAATAATGCAGGCCATCTGATCCGGGAGGGACACCCCTTTGAGGTGGGGTACCTCATCCTGCAGAGCGCCGCTAAATATGCGGGATACCGCCTGGGAAAACATTACCGTACACTGCCCGGATCAGTGATCCGCAGATGCACGATG
>JAFWDX010000323.1 GCA_017515945.1 Blautia sp.
CCGCACCGAAGTGCGGCAGGGGTATGAAGATGGCCCAGGAGGTCGCTGCCGGCACCTGGACAGCTCCGGTTGAAGGAGAAGAAAACGGCAGACACGCGGACGGTTCACACCGCGGCCATCACGGCGGCCACGGCCACGGCCACGGGCATGGCCGATGAAAGGCAACACCATTTCCATGAAAGGAGGAGACGGCATTGTACAACGATATTGAGAGGTATACTTTTGAAACGGACGATGAAAATGTGGTAAACGTCAGGCAGAGGCTGTTCCCTGAGGAGGAGCAGATGCCGCTGGCGAAATACTTTTATAAATATCCGCTGCACTATCCGAATCCGGTAGAGATGCAGATCATTAACACGATGAATCCGATCGACCCAAAGGATGCCATCCAGCCCCATGATTTCATGAGTCTGCTCAAGCCATACGGTTATGACAAGGTGGAGCTAGGCTACTGCATGTTTGAGGACGGCTCCGGTTATGTGGCCACCTACCGGGTCAGGCCGCCTCACATCACAGAGGAAATGGAACGCTGGTACCGCAACTGGAGAAATCTTAAATCAAAAAGCATGGTTCCCGGCCATGGCAACCTGCGCTATAAGATCTGGAACTATGCGGATCACTATGATCATTATTACGTCAACTGGGAAAACGGCTCAGACGGTATCCATACGACGGAAAGCCTGGACCTGGGAGCGGGGGACCGGATGTACGACACCATCCGCCATCAGTTTGACCTGAAGGACTTCGGCCTCACTGATGAGAAGCTCAAAGAGCTGAAGGACGCGGGTTGCATGACGACGGGGAAAGGCTCCTATGAGACCTTTGACGAGCCCGGCACGCATCTGTGCCTGGCGTACTCCAGACCCTGTCCGCTGGGCGGCATCGAGACAAGGAGCCGCGAATGGATCGGCTGGCGGCCCGTGAACGGCAAGCTGGTCCGTGACGAGAGAACCTATTGCACAGAAGAATATCTGAAGAAGGTCGTCATCCATACGCTGGTTGAGTGGGAGCATCTGTACACATTCCTTCCGGAGCTGTACGCGGAATACCATGACCAGCCCTGGGACGCAGACTGATTATACATACAAGAGGGGTAACTGTTCAGTCACAAGCTCCTTCACAGTTACGAGGCCAGGCGCAGGCTCCTTCGTCGCATTGGAAGTGCGCCTGGCCATGGCAATTGATCATTTGTTCCACGCACCTCGCAGTAAATGCGAGGTGCTGACTGAACAGTTACCAAGAGGGTCTTAATAAGTGGAATGCTTTGCTTCCACGTGTATGGAGCCTCTGCATATCCCGCGCGGAAAACCGGATACATGATCGCGCAAGGTAGAAAAAGGAGGAGAAACATGTTTACATTAAAAGGCAGGACGATGGTCATCACCGGCGGCGCGGGAAACAATGGCCTGGCCATGATCAACGCGGCCCTGGAGGCGGGCATGAATGTGGCCTTCCTGAGCGGCTTTCATTCAAAAGCCCAGGCAGCCATCGCCAAACTGGATCCGAAATACAAGGATCAGGTCGTGGGCTTTGCCCAGAATCCCCAGGCGCAGCTTCAGGCAAATATGGAAGCGGCTCCGGAGATTTATAA
>JAFWDX010000324.1 GCA_017515945.1 Blautia sp.
CAGGTGCGTGAGACAAAAGCTGAGCCGTCAAGGCCGGGCGCACTTTCAATGCGACGAAAGGAGCCTGCGCCCGGCCTCGTAACTGTGAAGGAGCTTGTGACTGAACAGTTACGATTCCACGTATTCAGAACCTCTGCATTTACCACGTTCTGATCACAACCTGGCTGAAAATGAGTCAAGGGACCTGTCCCCCTGACTCACAGCCTGGCTGAAAATGAGTCAAGGAACCTGTCCCCCTGACTCAGTCCCATCCAGCCTCTGTCTGGCAACGAGATCCGCAAACAGTCCGCCCTTCGCGATGAGCTCTTCATACGTACCGGATTCCCGGATCTTCCCTTCGTCCAGCACCAGGATCCTGTCGCAGTGGCGGATGGTGGACAGACGATGGGCGATCACGATGCGGGTGCATTTCATTGCGTCCAGAGCCTCGGAAACCTGTTTCTGTGTGATATTATCCAGTGCGGAGGTCGCCTCGTCCAGCAGAAGAAGCTTTGGTTTGGGCGCTACGGCCCGGGCGATCATCAGACGCTGGCGCTGGCCGCCGGAAATGCCTCCGCCGCCCTCCTGCAGCACGGTGTTCATGCCCATGGGCATGTCGCGGATCTCGTCCGCAATCCCCGCGATCTCGGCTGCATCCCAGGCCTCCTGCAGGGACAGACCCGGTGCGGATATGGTGATGTTGTCGTAAATGCTTCCGGCAAAAATATCTCCGTCCTGCATTACGGTACCGATCCGTTTGCGCAGGGAACCCATATCCAGTGTCTGCACATCCTTCCGGTCAAAAAAGATGGCGCCCTTTTCCGGCTTTTCAAAGCCAAGGAGCAACCTCATCAACGTGGATTTCCCGCAGCCGGTCTTGCCGACGATAGCCACATACTGCCTCGCGGGAATCGTCAGGCTAAGATCATCCAGGATCTTCCTGCCGCCCTCTTCATAGCGGAAGGTGACGTGGGAAAGCTCTATGCTCCCCGTGATCGAGGTCACCGCCTCACGGCCCGTATGCTTCTCCGGCTCCGCCTCCATCAGCGGGCGGATGATCTCCAGGCTGGGCATGACCGTCGCGGCCGTCACGGCCACAGAGGATATCGCCGTAAATGCGCCCTGAATATAGGCGTACGCCGTATTGAAGCCATAATAATCCGCGATGGAGACGCCGGACTTCACCGCCACATAGTACATCACGATCGTCCCCACCAGGGAGATTGCCGTCGTGATCACCGTGTTGAGCTTGATCAGCGCCGGCGGATTGAACTTCAGCGAGGCTTCATTGGTATACAGATCCAGCCATTTTGCAAAAGCCCGGTTTTCCGCTCCGGAGAGCCGGATCTTTTCGATTCCGCCGATCAGTGAATAGGTCAGGCCCTTCTCTTTGGCACTGAGATTCATCAGTTCCTTGTTCCGGCCGGCCTGCAGCAGATTTGCGGCCACGCTCAGTCCCAGGGACAGGATCGTCACCAGCAGAGACGGGATCACCAGGGAACGGGCATAGGAAAACACCTGCGTCAGATAGACCAGTGAAAAAACGCCGGTCACGGCCGTCGAAAAGATCGAATCCACCAGCGTGGTGCACAGTGAATTCATATAGCCCAGATACTGGCTCAGCTCACCGGAGCTGTATTTTTTGAAAAAAGTGGCCGGCAGCGAAAGTACACGCATCATGGATGCCGCCTGCACATTGACATTGAGCTTGATCCGGATCCGTGACAGCAAAAGCTGCCGAATGATGGTCAGCAGGAAATTCCCCACCGTGGCAAAGAACATAAAGCCCAGAACACCTGCCAGCAGCCGGTTGCTCCCGGTGGCGATCACCTCATCCATCAGGATGTGGTTCAGCCGGGGCATGACCATTCCGACGAGGGTGATCGCCAGCGCAGCCAGTCCGAAGGATGCCAGATCCCAACCGCTGATGGTCTCCATCATATAATGGGAAAGATCCTTCAGTGTTATTTTTTTCAGAGGAAGGGGTCTGTAAAAACAATAGGCATCCGTACAGATCTTCTTTTCCTCCGAGGCGTTGACCAGGATGCGTTTTCCCGTGGCAGGGTCTCTGTACTGATAGACTCCGGCCGAGTTGCGCAGAACCGTGACGACGGCCCCGCTTTCCCGCAGCGTGACGATCATGGCGCCCATGGCATCCTTGTGCCATCCAGGCTCCAGAGCGACCTGGCGGTACATGATATCCGAGGAAGACAGCAGGAAATCCAGCTGCCCTTCCAGGTCATGGATCCGGGGCGGGATCTCCCGCTCACGGATACCGAAATATTTAAGAAGCGTCTCCAGGGCCGCGCTGATATCCGCACCCCTGCGGACGTCAAGGCCTGAGCGGCGCCCGGTGACCGCATACTCCAGCTTTTCAAAGGAATCGGATAGCAATCTCCTCTCATGCTTTTTCCGGTCCTCGATCTGCTCATCAAACCAACCCATATTTACTCTCCCTTACTCACTGGTCACCAGCTGTGTATACGCGCCGCCCTTTGCCAGGAGCTCGTCATGCGTTCCCCGCTCAATGATATGTCCCCGGTCCATGACGATGATCTCATCGCAGTCCCTGATCGTGGACAGGCGGTGGGCAATCACGATACAGGTAATACCCCGCTCGCTGATGGCTTTGACCACCTCATACTCCGTCTGGGCATCCAGGGCAGAGGTCGCTTCGTCCAGAATGCAGATGGTCGGATCCTGCGCCAGAGCCCGGGCGATTTCGATCCGCTGCCTCTGTCCGCCGGAAAAGTCGCGGCCGTTCTCTGTCATCCTGTGCTGATATCCTCCGTTGCGCACCACGATGTCCTCGTGTATGCCGGCATCTCTGGCGGCAAGGATCATTTCGAAATTTTCTATGGATTCATCCCACATCTTGATATTGTCCGCAACGGTGTCCTCAAACAGCGTCACATTCTGGTCGATCACCGCCACGGAACCGGTAAATACATGCCGGTCGATCTTTTCGATCGGTATCCCGTCAAAGGTGATACTGCCGCTCCACGGCGCGTACAGTCCCGAAAGAAGCCTGGCGATGGTGGATTTGCCGCAGCCTGAACGTCCCACCAGAGCGATTTTCTGTCCGGGCTTTACGCTGAGATTGAAATCTGTGATCAGAGGATTGGCCAGACGCGCATAACCGAAGGTGATGTCCTTCATCTCGATCATCCCGCTGAGCTTTTCATACTCTGCGGTCTTTTCCTTTGGCTCCAGATTCGGGTCGCTGGGATAGCTCATCACGTCCTCCACCCGCTCCATCTGGGTGATCATTTCCTGAAGGGACTGGCCCGCGGCGATGATGTCGGAGGCCGGTTTCATAAATGAGCTCAGAAAGCCCTGGAAGGCCATCACCATACCAATGGTGAACGAACCATGCAGGACCAGATAAATGCCGGTGCCCAGGATGGCCAGATTGGTCACGGAGGTCACCACGGTCGGGATCATGCTCAGATATGTGTTCAGCCTGATAAAGCGCAGCTCCTGGGTGTTCACGCTGGCCTGAAAGCCGGCCCACCGTCCGAAATAACCCCTCTCCGCACCGCTGGCCTTGATGGTCTCGATCATACGCACCCCGGATGAGGTGGCGCTGGAGAGCTTGGCGCTGTCCCGCATCTGGACCCGTGTGATATTCACGCGTTTGTTGGTGACGATCATGGATACCCCCAGGTTGATGACAATGGCGCTGATCCCGATCAGGGTCAGCAGGACGCTGTACCGCAGCATGACGACCAGATAAAACACCATCATGACGGAATTGAGCACCAGGGGGGCAAAAGTGTTGACCAGCGTTCCGGCTATGGCGGCATTGGTCCCCTGCCGGTCCGCGATATCCGCGCTCAGACGCTGGCCGAAAAACTGCATGGGCAGATGCAGCACCTTCCAGAGATAGGTGGAGCTGCCGACCGCCTCCATTTTCCCCTGAATGCGCAGTGAATATACCGTGGCAATCCACAGGACCGTGATATTAATCGCCGCAAAGGCGCTCATGGCCGCGATAAAAGGCACCAGCCAGTCCGGATTGGTCCCGCCGAGCAGCCTGTCCAGAAATACCCTGCCGAAAACGGGGCTGATGATCCCCATCAGGGAAGAGATCGTCGTGGTGAGCACCACAAAGATCACCGCTGCAGACGTACCTGCAAGACGTTCCTTTGCATAAGAAAACATGCTCTTCTTTTTGCCGGAAGGGACGAAATCCTCCCCCGGCTCAAGCGTGATCACCACACCTGTGAATTCGTTGTCAAATTCCTCCATGGTGACCTCGACCCGTCCCCGCGCCGGATCGTTGAGCACGGCTTTGCCCCTGTGAAAACCGCAGAGCACGACAAAATGATTGAAGCCCCAGTGGATGATACAGGGGAAGGGACCCTCCTCCTGCAGAGATTCCGGATCGACCCTCCAGGCCTGCGCCTTCATTCCGTAATTGCGGGCGGCGACAATGATATTTTTGGCGCTGGCTCCGTCCCTGGATACGCCGCAGTCCACGCGGGCCTGCTCCAGCGGGATCCACTTCTTGTAATAGTGCATCACCATGGTCAGAGAAGCGGCCCCGCACTCCAGGACCTCCAGCTGCATGACCACAGGCACCTTCACCACGCCGGTGGTCTGCGGCCGGGGAATATTGATCTGATTACTCATCGGCGGCACCTCGTCAGTTAAAGAACAAAGACATGGGCGACAGGGTCTCCGTCACCACACGACCCTGGTAGATCCCTTCCGGCAGCTGCTCCGACATGGAAACGGGATACACCACATCGCCGGCGGAAAGTTGTCCTGCCAGAAGGATATACACATCTGTAGTCTCTGAGATTGCCTCCGGCTCCAGCACGGAAGGCGTCAGCTCATAGTGTTTTCCATCCACATTGACAGTGCGGTACTCGACCACGCCCTCCAGGGCGGACGCCGGTACCAGGCATACCGTTTCCCCATTCTGCGACACAACCGCTGCGGGTGATGTGGAATCGATCCGTCCAAGCACTCCCCATATGCATACGCCGATCAGGAGCAGGATGACTGTCGCCAGGACAATCCACACGCCCGCACTGGTCACGCGCAGGTAATCATTAAGCTTTTCAGGAGATTCGATCCGCTCCAGGCTTTTTTCACGAAAGATGTTTGTCTTTGCGGGGCCGGAAGGCTGAGGCGGAGCCTGAGCCGCCGCTGTTGCCTGTGCCGTCGTTGCTGTCGGCGCATCCTGTGCGCCGGGGGCCGTCTGCGCTGCCGGTGCCTGGGGGGTGTTCTGCGCCTCAGGCGCCATCGGGGCCGCCTCTGCGGCCGGTGTTTCCTGTACGACCGGCGCAGCCTGTGCCGCAGAGTTCTTCACGGCAGCGGCCGTTTCTTCAGCTTTGACCGGGTTCCCGGATGTCCGGGGATTCGGTTTTGCCGCTCCGGAACCGGTAGTTTTTTTCTTTCTTTTAGCCATCTGTTTTCTCGCTTTCCCGATAAGGAGACATCCGTATATGAATAGATCGTCTTGCCGGTCCATTCATATACGGATGGATCCTGATCCGATCGTGGAATTGTTCAGTCACACGTAATCATCCGGTAACTGTTCAGTCACAAGCTCCCTCACAGTTACTAAGCCAGATGCAGACTCCTTTCGTCGCATTGGAAGTGCACCTGGCCCTGGCTGCTCAACTTTAGTCTTACACACCTGCCAAGGCACGCCTGCGGTGTCGCAGTAAATGCGAGGTGCTGACTGAACAGTTACATCTTCTGATCATAATAGTCGGAGCTGTTCCGTCACAGGCTCCTCCACAGTTCCCGACAGCCTGATACGTATGACTGCCAAGTATATTATAACATACCTTTTTTTAAATGAGAACGTTTCACAGAAGAAAACAACAGGGTCCAGGTTCCGTGAGTCAAAGAGGTCCAGGTTCCGTGAGTCAGGGGGATCCAGGTTCCGTGACTCAGGTGGGTCCAGGTTCCATGAGTCAGTGGGGTCCAGGTTCCGTGAGTCAGGTGGGTTCAGGTTCCATG
>JAFWDX010000325.1 GCA_017515945.1 Blautia sp.
ATGTGCGAGTCAAGGAACCTGTCCCCCTGACTCATCGAATCGTACGATTATACAGGAATCCCTCTGTAATGCTCGCCCAGGAATAGGAACTCATGTATTCCCCCCGGAAGCTGTTGACCGCACTGCTGTCACCGGCATAGAACCTGTAGAGGTCACAGGTGAATGTTTCCGGCTTAATGTTCAGCACGCCTTTTTTCATTTCCAGGATCTCTGATATGCCATATTCCTGCAGCGTGTCCCGCAGAGAGCGTATATACACGTCAAGCTGCTTCTGCATGCGCCGGTCATAGAGCTTATCCCCCCAGATGGCCGCGAATAATTCCACCCGGGCGACACCTGAACCATGCTTATCTATAAGATATGCCAGGATTTCTTTGGCTTTTGAGAGCTTAAAAGCTACCTGGATCCCATCCACATATACATCAAAGTTTCCGAATGTCCGGATCCTGATGTGATCCACAGCAGCTTCGGGTTTCTGCATATGAATATAATGCACTTCTTCCGCAAGTTTTTCCTGGGAAACCGGTTTCAGCAGATATCCGGACGGATGGGTCGCGTAGGCATCAAAGGCATATTCCTTATAGGCAGTCAGGAAAATGATGGATGCCCCGGGGAGCTTTTGTTTGATCCTCGCAGCCAGTGTGATCCCATCGATCTGCGGCATGTTGATATCCAGCAGGCACAGGTCTGCAGGGTGCTGTGAGATCCAGTCCAATGCAGCATGGGCATCGGTAAACCCTGTGATCTCATCGATCTCCGGCAGAAGCCTGCATTGACGCAGGGTGTATTCCACCGCCAGCGGCTCATCATCTACACAAATTGCCACCATATTACCGACTCCTTTTTCCAGAATTATATTCTCGCGCGATCATATACTCGCGCAATCGTAACTGTTCAGTCACAAGCTCCTTCACAGTTACAAGGCCGGGCGCGGGCTCCTTTCGTCGCATTGAAAGTGCGCCCGGCCTTGTCTGTTCAACTTCTCTCTCGCACCTCGCAGTAGATGCCAGATCCGGTGAGTCAGGGGGACAGGTTCCCTGACTCATGAGTCAGGGGACCTGTCCCCCTGACTCATCCGGGATCAGCAGCATTACACGGGTTCCTTTCCCGGGCTCGCTTTCCAGGATCATAGCGCCTCCGGTCATTTTTTCCACTCTTTCCTTCACGTTTCGCAGGCCGATGTGTATCCCTTCATCGGATTCTCTCTGGCCGGGATCAAAGCCGACGCCATTATCCTCGATCGTGATCCGATGTCCATGCTCCTCGCTTATGGTCGAGACGACCACAAGTCCATCCTTGCGGGATCGGACTCCATGGCGGATCGCATTTTCCACCAGAGGCTGAATCGTCAATGCCGGTATCAAAAAATCCTCATCCGCGATCCGGTACTCTATATGAACATTTGGGAATCGCAGCACCTCGATCTCTGCGTACAGGCGGGTATGCTCCAGTTCCTTTGAAAAGGGTATCAGGTCGGACTGGCTGAGGGAGCTCAGATTCTGCCGCAGATAAGCGCTGAAATTCTCCAGCGTCTTGTCTGCCAGAGCCTGATCCTTCGTATAGAGGGCGCGGATGGTGTTGAGTGCATTGAAGAGAAAATGCGGCTGAATCTGTGTCATCATGATCTGGATCCGCTGGGTCGCGAGCAGGTCCTGCTCATGTTCCCGGACGAACTGCAGATGGAGCCAGATGTAATAAAACACGCTGCTGATCACTATGGCCATGGTCAGGAAAGAAACCGGCTGTTCATAAAATACAACGGTAAAGTCCATCACCACTGAGCCTGTAATGAGCACTGTCACAAATACAAGGAGCCAGGATTCCTTCCGCCATACCGGATGAAACTGCTGTATCGTCAAAACAAACAGATAGCCTAAAAGGAATGTGCTCAACGCCGTACAGGAATGATGCAGGGGGCCTGACACAAAATGTCCATTAACCGTGTATGAAAAAGCGATCTTAGAGAAAAAGGCTGTCAGGTAGACCAGCGCATTTGCGGCGGCCATCGTCCACAGGATCCTGTACCGTCTCCCGGGATTTAAAACCCTGATAAACAGGATCAGGATCATCGGGCGTATGGCAAATCCATAGATACTCACCGGTATCCGCAAGGCCTGATATCCCTTCAGGAGTGCCAGACGGTAATCCATGTAATTCTGAAATATGAGGCTGAAAACAAACAGGACGATCATATGCATGGTCATTTTTCGAACACGGCTCAGATACTTATCTATCCATATGACATAGAGCAAGATGGCCAGGATCGCCAGAAAGGGAATCATGGCCAATTCTTCGATATAGCTCCGCAGGACCGGCATATCCTCGATGCGGCTGTATCCCGATTCGGATCCCGTGATCGTCATAGTGCCCTGATTGAGAATATCCGCGTCTTCCGGTGTATCATTTACGGTTACACTGTCGCCACCCGTGATCGTCATGGTGCCCTGATTGAATATATCCGCGTGCTTTGGCGCATCATTCTCAAATACAATATCGCCGCATATCGTCATATGCCCTTTGGGATCATTGCTGACGCCTCCGCCGTCCCGCAGGGCTGTATTACCTCTCACGCAGCCTCCCAGAAGGATCATTGTGCCATTATTGCTGATCCCGCCTCCATTGTGAAGGACAGTATTTCCCTTTATCAGCCCGCCTTCCAGGACCAGCGTGCCTCTGTTCAGGATTCCTCCTCCGTTATTATGATATCCTCCGGTGATCAGGCCGTCGGAGGAGCCGCCATCCCTGACGGTCAGCGCGGCACCGGCATTGACCTGGATCACAGAACCGAATTCGCCCCAGGCGTCCAGATTCCGGTCCAGTGTATGTCCGTTCAGGTCAATGGTGAGATGCTTTCCGGCCGGGATCATCAGGCTGTAGTCCGATGAAAGCGCCGTAAAGTCACTGGTGAGAACGATGGTCTCATCGGGAGCTGCCTGATCGATGGCCGCCTGCAGATCCGCCCAGGTATTGAGGCCGAAGGTATGTTGTTCCTCAGCAGCTATTACTTGACCGGCAAAAAACAGGGTGATGATCAGACACAGA
>JAFWDX010000326.1 GCA_017515945.1 Blautia sp.
GTACCACACACAGAACCGTCCCCTGTGTTGTTTCCTGTATCTGTTCAGCGTATATCGTAAACGCTCCGCGCGCACAGACTCTTCAGACACTCAGTCGTTCCCCCGGAAAGGATCCGGATCGTCCGGGTGCCGGGTTCCATATCAAAGAAGTTATCCTCAAGTATAAGGCGTTCTTCCCCACTCCCGTCCTGTCCGTCTGCCCATGCGGCATAGATCTCCACAGCTCTCGCATAAGCCGATGCTGTCACTTTCAACGTCTCTCCGGCCGCGTCGATCTCCAGCGTGAGCTTCGGATCGGCGAAATGATAATGCTTTGGCGCAACAAAGAGCACACTGCCGGCCGAATCCATATTCTCCATCCTGTAGGACAGATGATGTCTCATCGGGTCGATCCCACTGATATCGAGATCAGGCAGGAATACCGCCGAGAACGGTTCCACATGGACGTCCTGCAGACCCTCCCGGAAAATCTCCCCGTTTTCATCACGAAGCTCCCAGATCACAGTGTCATCCACAGCGTCCCAGGTCTCATTGCTTACACCCAGACGGGCGCCAAATTCGACCGCGCATGGCTCGCTGATGCAGGTGCGGCCCAGAGAAGGCAGGCTTGTTTCTTCACAGCTGAGCAGGACGGGCGCGAAGAAGCGTTTCGCACTGTAGTGCAGAGCCTTCCAGCGGCCATAGTAGTCAATGGACGCCCAGGAGGCCACGGGCCAGATGTCGTTGAGCTGCCAGTACACGGCGCCCATGCAGCGGTCCTCGGCGCGGTTTCTCCTGAAATGCTCCACGCCGTAGCGGATGGCATCCGCCTGCAGCAGCTGTGAGGCGTAAACGAGCAGTTCAAAATCCGACGGATACAGATAAGTCTGTGACAGATATTTCAGGATCTTGCCGTTGGCTCCGCTGTTACGCTGATGCATTTCCATGACATAGGAGAACATGTTGCGATCCTCCGGCAGAGTAAAGGACCTGATCGTATCCATGCACGGGAGTGACTGGAAACCGAACTCCGACAGGTACCTGAAGAAGTACTGCCGGTACGCCGTAAACGGCACATCCTCATGCCATACGGCCCAGTAGTGCACATCTCCCCGATTCGGATCCCGCGGGTCGTCAAACTTACCGCCTGATGAAGGTGAAGAGGGCCAGTAGAAACGATCCGGATCCTCCTCCTTGAGGATGGACGGGATGATATATTCATTCTGGATCAGGTAGTCCGCCGCCGTCTCGTCCGATCCGTCGTAAACCTTGTCCAGGGCAAACTGCTCCATCTCATTATTACCGCACCAGAGCAACAGGCTCGGATGATGGCGCAGCCTGCGCACATTCTGCCGGATCTCCTCTGTAATGCTTTTTACGAACGCATCTGTGAGACGATAGTTGGCACAGGCGAACATCATATCCTGCCACACCAGCAGGCCCAGTTCATCGCAGAGTTCAAAGAAATCATCGCCCGGGTAGTATCCGCCTCCCCAGACACGCACCGCATTAAAATGCGCATCGCGGCAGTCCATGAGGAGCTTCTGTGTCCGCTCCCGGTTTATTCTCGAGAGGATATTGTCCTCCGGTATGTAATCAGCTCCCATGGAGAATACGGTCCTGCCGTTTACCAGGGCGGCAAAGGTCTCGCCATACTGGTCCGGTTTCTTCAGAATCGTCGCACTCCGCAGACCGATCCGCATGGTTCTCGTGTCTTCTTCTCCGGATCCGGCCGCAGCCGCTGTTACCTTAAGCGTATAGAGGGGCTGTTCTCCCAGTCCGTTCGGCCACCACAGCTCCGGATCCGGAACTGTGAACGGTTCTCCGTTTTTAAGCTCATACACAGTCCCGGCAGGCGAAGTAAGCCCGATCTTTATTGTCGCATCGTTGTCTGTACCGTTCCCGGCCAGCTCTGCCTCTACGCTCAGACGTACCGTAACATCTCCCCTGCGAGCCGCTTCGCCTCCGTCAGGCGCTTCCTCCACCCTGCTGCCATTCGGGAGCAGGTGCACCTGATGAATACGCGCATCCGCGATCCTCACGTCGTCCCAGCCCAGGAGCTGAACATCCCTCCAGATTCCCTGGTCAGGAAGCCTTGGACCCCAGTCCCAGCCAAACATGCAGTGAGCCTTGCGCAGATGCGGGAAACCTCGCATCGCATCATCAGATCCGCCCACATGATACTTCCGGTCCTCTTCCAGGATGTAACGCGTAGGCGAGTATGTCTTTACGACCAGCTGATTGTCCTTGTCACGGAGCAGCTCATGCACATCAAACTCCCATGTGATATGCATATTATCTGTATGGCCGAGAAGCGTGTCATTCAGATAAATATCCGCCAGCGTATCCACGCCTTCAAACCGCAGGACCTGATGTGCGCGTCCAGCCAGCTCTTTTGGGAGATCAAAGCTTCTCGAAAAACTGTAGTCCTGCTCCATCAGCTTCAGTGCGGTCAGTTCATTGTCACGATAAAACGGATCCTCCATTTTTCCCGCTTCAAGTAAGAAAGAATACACGGATCCCGGTATCCTGCCGGGGATCTCTCCCGTATTCCCGCCGGCCATAGTCCACTGGCCGCTAAGGCTCCATCGCTCCATCTGTACACCAGTCCTTTCTCTTTATCCTGTCTGTAAGTGTTTTATAAATGTCCCGTCACCGGCTCTCTCCGTTACAAGACCAGACTCAGTCTCCTCTCAGAGGTTGCCTTCCCGGTGTTTCGCCGTATTGGAAATGCGCCTTACTCTGGTTGTTGTACTTTGTTCCACGCGCGTGGAAGTAAATGCGAGAGCTGCGATATCCTCATTCATGTTTGCCATAACATTGTTCCACGCGCGTGGCAATAAATGCGAGGTGCTGACTGAACAATTACCATGCGATCATAGATGGATTACCGGTACTTCTTTTATACTCGCATGACCAGTCTTATAGTGCCCCCTTGGGACAGTTTTTTACGCACTCCATGCACATGATGCATTCTGTGCCGTTTTTCCTCTTTCTTGAATTATCGGTAACGTCTACATCCATCGGGCACACCCGCCTGCATTTCCCGCATGAGATACATTTTTCACTGTCACATTTGATCCGTATGAGAGAAAAATAACTCATCGGCTTGAGAAATACGGTGACCGGGCAGATGTATTTGCAAAACGCGCGATTGTCCTTAAAGACATATGCCAGAACGATCCCGACGGCATAATACAGCACATTCCCGACGATAAAAGCCAGGAACATGATCCTCTCCATGTTTCCGACATGCGCCGGAAACAGAGCGGCAACAAAGATCAGCGATACCGCAAAGGTGACATATCTGATCCATCCAAGCTTCCTTCGCGGCTTTGCCGGTACCTGCCAGGGAAGAAAATCCAGCACCATCGCAGTCCAGCATGCATAACCGCACCAGCCCCGCCCAAAGATCAGAGGTCCGAAGATCTTGGCTACGGCATAGTGGATCGTTGCCGCTTCGAATACACCCGTGAACAGATAATACCAGAAGCCCTCGATCTGCATATTCTCCCCGCAGATCAGGCCGAGATAAATCAGCATGTACAGGCCGACAAGGAGCTGTACGATGCGGCGTGCATACTTGTATTCTCTGATGAACAGAAACATTCCCAGTGCGATCGAACACCCGATGTAACTGAAGTTAAACAGATAAAAAATGTTGTCTTTTGTCAGCCACAGCGTAACGGCCACTGTCTCAAAAATCGCCAGCATAAGCGCAGGCATGGCATATTTCTTCATCTGGACACCTCCATAGATCCTGATTGTCACAGCAGCTCCCGCGACTTTTGATAAGTCATCTGTAACTGTTCAGTCACTCCTTCACAGTTACGAGGCCAGGCACAGGCTCCTCAGGTCATAAATCCTTTTCCATTCTGATACAGCGGAATGTGTCTCCGTCTGCAGCCTCACTGCAGACCTCATAAAGCATCTGCTCATAAAACTCTACTTTGTTCTCCCTGGCTTCCACGACCGTCTTGCTGTAACCAAGTTCCTCTGCCCAGTCCTCACACTCACTGACTACCATCGTGCCAATGCCCTGGCGCCTGTACTCCGGCAGAACAACCACCCTTCCGATCATCATGCTTTGTTCATCCAGTGGATACATCCTCGCCGTAGCAATCGGAAAGTCATTATCTGTCACAACGATGTACTTTGTATCCGGCGTATCATGTTCATCAAACTCCTGCCGGAGAGTTATGTGGTGTTTCTTCGCCATCGCCTGGATACGCACAAAATAGGCTCCGGCCTGTTGCCAGATTTCAGTTGCCCGTATTACGGAGAATGCCGGAAGCTCCGTTATTTCTGCTATATCAGACTCAAACAGCTGATAGTCTCCGATCTTGATGCTTTCCTCATCACGGTTGAATTCGTGAAAGCCATACTCATGTGGAAAGGAAACAGGAATTCCGGTAAAGACCTTTCCATCTGCATCTGTCACACGAACAATCTTTCCTTCATATCCGAATAGATTCATATCACTTTCTCCACATGCCTTTACAATCCTTTCCGTCTTCTCGCCCTGCCGATCAGATCCTCCGCTTCGTCAAAAGCGCCGGCCAGAAAACTCCTGTCGTCTTCCTTGCCGATCTTCTCCCGCTTCTTGATCTCTTCCCAGTTCGCCAGGACCTCGCCGGAGTCTTTGACCTTAGCACCGCTAAAAACATGCGGATGGCGCCGAACCATCTTTTCTGTAATGCCGCGCACCACATCGTCCAATGTGAAGATGCCTTCCTCCTCGGCAATCTGCGCCTGCATGACTACCTGCAGCAGCAAGTCGCCCAGCTCTTCTTTCAGGTTTTCAGAATTACCGGTCTTCTCAAAAATATCAATGCCACAGATCACTTCTGCGGCCTCTTCGATCACTGGTGCTTTCAGGGAACTGTGCGTCTGTTCCCTGTCCCAGGGACAGCCGTCCTCTGCACGGAGGCGGCGTACCGTTTCTTTCAATTCGTCAAAGGAATTCATAATATTTAGTCCTTCATGTAGATATCTATACTCGCGCGATCAAGTAAATGGAAAATGTACATTACTTTCCGCGTGATATATGCAGAGGCTCTAAATACGCGGAAGCAAAGATTTCCACGTATTAAGACTCTCCAGTATATTTTACTACTGGCGGAAACTATAATCCAGTTTTTGTTTGATAATCTGTAAGTGTGAGGTGCTGACTGAACAGTTATGATAATCTCTACCAGTGGTCCCTGATAATATCTGCAAAACAGCGGATCGCCCTGCTTAGATGCTTATCTCTGTGAATAAAAATCTGTGAATAAATCGGAAAATCAGCCCCTTTCCAGTCAAGTCTTTTCAGCCTGCCATTTTTCACTTCCCTTTCCGCGGTCATATCCGTATGAGTCGCGGGGACAGGTTCCTCGACTCATTTTATGAAAATCAAACAGAGTCTAGTGGTCCGTCTCAATCAGTTTTAAACTTAAAGTGCCAGATTGGCTTCATAGGCAAGGCGGGTGAAGGCGCCATAGCGGGCTACGGCAACTGAGCCCAACGCA
>JAFWDX010000327.1 GCA_017515945.1 Blautia sp.
AAAGCTCAACAGCCAAGGCCAGGCGCACTTTCAATGCGACGAAAGGAGCCTGCGCCTGGCCTCGTAACTGTGAAGGAGCTTGTGACTGAACAGTTACGATTCCACGTATTCAGAGGCTCTGCATATACCGCTTATTTGACCGTGCGAGTATACATGGATCTGTCCGGAGGGTCAGACCTCATCGGACCCCCATCAGACATTGGAGGATTAGAAATGAAAGAAAAGAAAATGTGGTGGAAGGAAGCGGTCATTTACCAGATTTATCCCAGGAGCTTCAGCGACAGTGATGGCGACGGGATCGGCGATCTGAACGGGATCACGTCCAGACTTCCTTATCTGGAAAAGCTTGGAGTGGATGTGATATGGCTTTCACCGGTTTACCAGTCTCCGAATGATGACAACGGCTATGACATATCGGATTACCGGGCGATCATGAAGGATTTCGGGACGATGGAGGACTTTGACCGGATGCTGGCCGAGGCTCATGCGAGAGGGATCCGGATCGTCATGGATCTGGTAGTCAATCATACCTCAGATGAGCACGCCTGGTTTGTGGAAAGCCGGAAGTCAAAGGACAATCCCTTCAGGGACTATTATATATGGAAGGAACCCAGAGACGGCAAGGAGCCGAACAACTGGCAGTCCTGCTTCTCCGGGAGCGCCTGGCAGCTGGATGAGGCGACAGGTATGTATTACCTGCACTGCTTTTCAAAGAAGCAGCCGGATCTGAACTGGGAGAACCCGAAGGTCCGGGATGAGGTCTTTGACATGATGGACTGGTGGTGCCGCAAGGGGATCGACGGGTTCCGCATGGACGTGATCAGCATGATCTCCAAGGATCCGGCCTATCCGGACGGTCCGGTGACGGATGGGATCTACGGTGATCTGGGCCCATATGTATGTAACGGACCTCATGTGCATGAGTATCTGCAGGAGATGAACAGACGTGTCCTGTCCCGGTATGATC
This sequence comes from Blautia sp., assembly GCA_017515945.1. Lineage (GTDB taxonomy): Bacteria > Bacillota > Clostridia > Lachnospirales > Lachnospiraceae > Blautia_A. The sequence goes on from JAFWDX010000327.1 coordinate 968, forward strand.
TGCTCACCGTGGGCGAGGCGGCCGGTGTGACGACGGATGAGGCCAGAAAATACGCCAATGCCGAGGGTACGGAGCTGAACATGGTTTTCCAGTTCGAGCATACGGACGGAGTGGCCGGTGAGGATCACGTGATCGGCAAGTGGACCGTCGGAAAGCCTTCCATGCCGGTCATCCGCGAGATCCTGAACAGATGGGAGGACGCACTCGAGGGCAAGGCATGGAACAGCCTGTACTGGGACAACCATGACCAGCCGAGAGCTGTCTCACGTTACGGTAATGACGCGCCTGAGTGGAGAGTTCTTTCCGCCAAGATGCTGGCGACCTGCCTGCATATGATGAAGGGTACGCCTTACATCTATCAGGGCGAAGAGCTCGGGATGACCAATACGCACTTTACTTCACTTGAGGACTGCCGGGACATCGAGGAGATCAATGCCTATAATCAGTATGTTGTGGAGCACAAGATGGTGGATGGCGCACTGATGCTCAAATGCTTTGATACGGTGGCGAGGGATAATGCACGCACACCGATGCAGTGGGATGCCTCACCGAACGCCGGCTTTACCACAGGTACGCCGTGGATCCCGGTCAATCCGAATTACACACAGATCAATGCCGAGGCCGCCCTGGCGGATCCGGATTCTGTATTTTATTATTATCAGAAGCTGATCGCGCTGCGCCATGAGTACCCGGTCATCGTATATGGCGTCTTTAAGGCCAGGATGATGGACAGCGAGGCGGTATATGCCTATGAGCGGGAACTGGACGGACAACTCCTGACGGTGGCCTGCAACTGGACGGATCAGCCGCAGCCGTGTACGCTCATTGATGAGAGACTCTCTAAGGGCGGCCGGGAGCTGATCAGCAATTACAAAGAACATGAAACAGGTATCCTTCAGCCTTATGAGGCCAGGGTGATCCTTTGATGATGGAGAATGCAGGGACAGGGGGACTTACACAGTTGGTGTTCCGTTTGACTGTTCACGTATCAGACCGTTCCCTGTGTTTCCTGCTGAGAGAGGGTGAATGATGACTCGCGGGAAAACAATTTGGCTCATGACTCTGCTGACCGCGGCTGTCATGCTGTCCTGCGAAGTGTCTGCAGATACATTGCTGTATGCAGGAGAGGCGCTGACAACGGATGACAGCTGTGTTTTCAGCCGGTCTGAAGAAAAAGAGCCGGATCATGCAAAGCTGCTGATGCAGTATCCGGCCGGCTCACACAGGGTGGATGAAGAATACCGGGGCTGTGCGGATTTTGTATGGACCTTTACACATAACAGCTTTTCCTACACGGCATTCTGTGATGATAATACTAAGGGCGTCTGTCCGGACTGCGGCGATTCACATATCCACCAGCCGTACCAGGCTGCCGGCACGAATGAAAAGGGCGTGAGCATAAGCGCCGCTGTGCCGCTGACTGGCAACGACGGCATTCTGGCGGAGGACCCTTACATCAAAAAGGGAATCGGCGCGGCCGAGATACCCACGATCCTGCTCGGGGAGGCGGAAACGGCCGGGGAAGCCGTACAGCTGCTGACCTCGATCTATGATTCACAGGGGGCCCGCGAGGGCTGCGGGGTCCTTATCGCCGACCAGAAGGAAAGCTGGTACGTGGAAAATACGTCCGGCACGCAGTACCTGGCATTAAAGCTGAATAAAGACCTGTTTTTTACAAATCCGGGTTTGTCGGTGATCGGGCTGATCGATCTGGATGATGAGGAAAATGTACACGCTTCGGAAAACCTGATCGAAACGGCTGTGGACGCGGGGACGTTTGAAGGGAATGAAACAGAAAACCGGATCGATTTCGCGGCTTCCTATGGAGGAGAAGAAACACCAGCCGTGGATGAACGGATGAAGGCCGTGCTGGAGTATTTCGGACATGAATACTGGGACGGGGAGACCTGGAAAGAGGTTTATCCACTCTCGAATCTCGATGAGGAGGGCAGTATCGTACCTCTCTATACCGGGATCGATATCGAGAAGCTGATCACTATACAGGAACTGACAGGTTTTTATCGATTGCCCGCTGTGTCCGGCATCGAGACCATACAGACTCATATATTCCAGATCTGGTCTGATGTCATCCTGGAGGACAGCACGGCGATGTGGGTGTCGCTGGCGGACAGCCGGCACAGTGTCTTTGTCCCCTTCTATCCGCTGCTGACCGTCAATCTTTATCCGGCCTACACGACAGGACATGTACTGAAAGCCCTTGATGAGGAAGGCTCCGGATGGGAAGAATCGCTTTATTGGGCCTGCATGAATCTGGGCCATATGGCTTCCGTGGATGATGAATCAGACAAAGTCATCGCTGAAAGAATGGAAAGCCTGCAGAATGAGATCTTTGAGGACTACAGGGCCGAGCAGGGCGCCATCGTCATGGCCGGCTCCGTATCTGACTGGGCAGCCACCGAGGGCAGCAATTCCATGGGGGAGAAAGTCTTCCATGGCGCACTGGCACTTGCGGAAGAACTGAGTTCACAGTAACTGTTCAGTCAGCCCCT
>JAFWDX010000328.1 GCA_017515945.1 Blautia sp.
ACGTCCGCAAGGGTGATCAGATCATCTGCGGAGATCTGGCCTTTGACGTTCTGGCACCCTTCCGGGGCAGCAGGGGGGAAAACGTCAATGAAGAGGGAATGGTCCTCGAGCTGGTCTATCACAGCTTTAAAGCACTCTTTACAGGGGATATCGGCGAGGAAACGGAGGAAACGCTTTTGCCTGAGCTGGAGGATGTGGACCTGCTGAAGGTAGGGCATCATGGCAGCCGGAATTCTTCCTGCAAAGCATTCCTGCGGAAAATCAGGCCTGAACTGGGCGTGATCTCCTGCTCAAAGACGAACCGTTATGGACATCCTGCGCCTGAAGCCGTCAGCAGACTTGAGGCAGCAGGGTGCAGGCTTTTCTATACGATGAACAGCGGCGCAGTGACGATCCGGACAGACGGCAGGAGGATCCGGATCAAACAGACAAAGATTCCTCGTAACGGTGAAGTAATTTGTGACTGAACAGTTACTCCTTTTTTTCATTGACCGGTTCAGTGGAAGGAGTTATACTGTTATACTGGAGCGCCTGAATACGTGGAACTCCATGCGGAAGAGGGATACCTGAATGACTATGCGGAATAACAGTAACTGTAAAGGAGCCTGCGACTGAACAGTTGCGTATAGTATACTCGCACGATTAAATAAATGGAAAATGTACATTGTTTTCCGCGCGGTATATGCAGAGGCTCTAAATACGTGGAAGCAAAGCGTTCCACGTATTAAGACCCTCTAGTATAAATGGAAACAGGAGTTGTTCACATGAGACAGATACGCAATAAAAAAACCTCAAAAGGGTGGATCCTCCTGCAGTCAGCCCTGCTCAGCGTGTTTTTGCTCATGGCCGGCGCAGACCCGGCTGCAGCTGCGGACGGAGGACACTATTTTATTTATTATCTCAACTACGAAGAGACCGCTTTGGAGTCCATGCCGTACATTCCGTCAGAGGAGACCGGTGAATTCATGCTGCAGGATCTGATGATCAGACTGAATGAACGGGAACGGAGCACGCAGGGATCCAGTCTGCTGCCCGGAGAGGTACAGATCAATTCGTTTACGATCGAAGGGCAGACGTTGAATCTGGAGTTCAATGAGGCCTATCTGCAGATGAAGCCGGGAAGGGAGATCCTGACACGTGCAGGGATCGTGAGAACCTTTCTCCAGATACCACAGATCACCGGCGTAAGGATCATGATCGGCCGTGAGGAGCTGACGGATCATCAGGGAGATCCCGTCGGCATCATGAATCTGTCCGATTTTGTGGACATATCCGGATCCGATTCCGACCCGTATCGGTATGACAGCTTTTCGCTGTATTTTACTGATAAGAAAGGCAAAAAGCTGTTGGAAGAGACCAGAAATGTATACTATCGGCGGAGTATCCCCAGGGAGAGAGTGATCCTGGAACAGCTGGCCAAAGGTCCTATGGAAAAGGAACATTATCCCACGATACCGGAAAATACGGTGGTCAATTCTGTGCGGGTGTTTGACAGAGTATGTTATGTGGATCTCGGGAGCACTTTTGTGGATTATGCACTGTCGATACGTGAAAAAACGATCGCCGCTTCTGTGGCAAATTCCCTGATCGCGGGAGGAGCTGTGGATGAGGTGCAGATCCGCGTGGAAGGGGACGATCATGCCAGGTTGGGTGATCTGTCTCTATACCGCTTTTTTAAGTGGAATGAGGAACTGCTCCCGGTGGAGGAAGAGTGAAACCAAATGCGAGGGGCAGACTAAACACTTACCTTCACTTAATCTTCACAATTGAGCGGTATACTTTTGACCCATGACCGGGTGGAATCAAAGGGTTACACGTGTTAAGCCTGTGGCATGACGCACCAGTATAAAGACGAGGAGGAGAAACATTCAAGATGAGAAACAGATGGATCAGAACAGCTTTATCTGCTGCGGCACTGATGCTGGCTGTCCTGCCTGCAAATGCAGTCATGGCGGAGGATGCGGCAGGTGTTTACCCCAGTGAACTGACAAATGAGTACATCAGTGCCAGTCTCATGGAGCAGCGGCCTGTCGCTGTCATGGTCGACAATGAGTCCATTGCCCTGCCCCATTATGGGACGGCAAAAGCGGACGTGGTTTATGAGATCATGAACAGTACGGCCAATCAGAGAGTCAGCCGGCTTATGGTGCTCGTCAAGGACTGGCAGTCGATCACTCAGCTGGGCAGCATTCGCAGTACCCGTACGACCAATATACCTTTGGCCGCGGAGTGGAATGCGGTACTGGTACATGACGGCGGACCTTTCTATGTGGATTCATTCTTTGCCAAGCCATATGCGGCACAGCATTTTTCCGGAGGGTTTACCCGTGTGGACAACGGTAAGGCATATGAATTCACGGAGTATGTGACGGCGGCAGACCTGCAGGCCCGTTTTGACTCGACCATGTTCCCCAGGAACTACAATGAATTTCGTAATGAGGATACGACGCATTTCAATTTTGCCGGACAGGAAGAGCGCATTGTGCTGAGCGGAAGCTATCCGGGAGAGGCAATGGCTGCATCCGAGATTTCCGTTCCGTTTTACCATAATGGTTCCACGCTCCGCTATAATGATGCGACAGGCACCTATGATTATTATGAGTATGGTGAGCTCCATCAGGATGCGGAGGACGGTGCCGTTATGACCTTTACAAACCTCCTGCTCCAGTGCTGCAGCTTTGAAGAGCTGGATGAAAACGGCTATATGGATTACAATACAGTGGATTCCGGAAAACCGGGATACTATGTGACAGGAGGAGAGGCGGTCCCGGTCACCTGGACGAAGGAAAGCGAGACGGACATCACACGTTTTTATGATGCCAGCGGCGCAGAGCTCACGATCAATACCGGCAAGACATATATTGCACTGGTGCCGGAGGATACCTGGAGTGAAGTGCAGATCGGGTAAGCGGAAAACCGTAGATATTTCGTAACTGTTCAGTCA
>JAFWDX010000329.1 GCA_017515945.1 Blautia sp.
CTGTCCCCGTGACTCATTCCGGTGCTTGTGCTGAGAGCGTATTTGTATTATAATATGTAAAAGAGGTTTATAATATCTGAAATAATCAGATAGAAAATGAAATATACATGTTGACAGGAGGATAAGTATGAGAAAAACAAAGATCGTCTGCACAATTGGCCCGGCCAGCGAATCCCGGGAGATATTTACCCGCCTGTGTAAAGCCGGGATGAATGTCGCGAGGCTCAATTTCTCCCATGGGACACATGAGGAGCACCTGGCCCGTATCAAAATGATCAAGAGTGTCCGCGAGGAGTTAAATCTGCCGATCGCGATCATGCTTGACACAAAAGGCCCCGAATACCGGATCGGCACATTCCGGGAGGGCAAGATCAATTTAAAAGAGGGAGACCGGTTTACTTTTACAACCGATGAGGTCGAGGGGGACGAAACACAGGTGAGCGTCAGCTATAAGGGCCTGGCGGAGGAGATGGCTCCCGGAGATACGATCCTCGTCAACAATGGGATCCTGATCTTTAAGGTAGAGGATATTCAGGGCGGCCGGATCAACTGTATCGTTGAAAACGGCGGTGAAATGTCAAACAGGAAGAGCATGAGCTTTCCCGGCAAAGTCATCTCTCAGCCCTATCTGTCTGAGCAGGACAAGTCGGATATCCTCTTCGGCGTTGAGAACGGTGTGGATTTTATCGCATGTTCCTTTGTATCCCGCAGACAGGATCTGATCGATGTGCATAATCTGCTGAAAGAACATGGCGGAGATGATGTGGAGCTGATCGCCAAGATCGAGAACCAGTCCGGCTATGACGAGATCGAAGAGATCTGCAAGGAATGCAGCGGGATCATGGTGGCCCGTGGCGATATGGGTGTTGAGATTCCCTTTGAGCAGCTCCCCGGCATTCAGAAAAACCTGATCACAAAATGCCGCATGATGGGCAAGCGCGTGATCACGGCGACGGAAATGCTTGAAACCATGATCTACAATCCGCGCCCGACCCGTGCGGAGACTTCTGACGTGGCCAACGCCGTATATGACGGGACCAGCGCCATCATGCTCTCCGGAGAGACGGCAGCGGGAAAATATCCGGTTGAAGCTGTTAAAACAATGGCCAAGATTGCCGAGACGACGGAAAACAATATCGATTATGCCCGGCTTTTCCGCACGAATGAGTTTATCATACATAATGATATGGATGCGATTTCTCATGCCACCTGTGGGATGGCAATCGACCTGAAAGCCAAAGGTATAGTGGCATGCACACTGTCCGGTATGACAGCCCGGATGGTCTCCAGATTCCGGGCACCGGTTGACATCATCGGTCTGACGACGGAGGAAAAAACCTGGCGCAGCCTGGCTCTCTCGTGGGGTGTTACTCCTATGCTGGCAGAATATTTCCCGTCCACAGAGGTGCTTTTCTACAGTGCCAAAAAGGTGGCTGTCGAAACGCTGAATCTGGTCAAGGATGATAAGGTCGTGATCACCGGCGGTATTACGAACGGACAGTCCGGCAATACCAACCTGATCAAGATAGAAAATATAGGTGAGCGCAGATAAAGACAATATCGTAACTGTGAAGGAGCTTGTGACTGAACAGTTACACAATATCCTTATTTGCCTGTACGGAGGCTTTGCCATGAAAACGATAGGAATAGACATCGGGACGACGACGATCAGCGCGGTCGTCATGGATACCGATACGAGGCGGGTGCTTTCCACTAAAACGATCCCCAATGACAGTACCATGAGAACGGACAAGGTCTGGGAAAGGATCCAGGTGCCCCAGCAGATCATAAAAAGGGCGATGGATCTGGTTGATGAGATCGTGGGAAATTACCCGGACTTTGACGCCATAGGACTCACCGGACAGATGCATGGTATTTTGTACCTGGATGAAAATGGCCACTATATCTCTCCATTATATACATGGGAAGACGGGCGTGGAAATCTCCCGGTATTTGACGGAAAGACTGCCACGGAGCTGGCCGGAGAGGCGTTTGAAGGTAATTCCGCGAGCGGCTACGGCCTGGTCACACATCTGTACAATTTACGGCAGAAAATCGTTCCCGGTTCTGCGAAACGGATATGCACGGTGATGGATTATCTTGGCATGAAGCTTTCCGGCAGGAAAGAGCCGCTGATGCATATGAGCACGGCTGCCAGCCTGGGCTTTTTTATCGCGAAGGAAGGCAGGTTTGATACGGAGGCGCTGATAAGAGCCGGGATCGATCCGTCGATCCTGCCGGAAGTCACACAGGATCTGGTGTGCCTGGGATATTTCCGCGGTATACCGGTCACAGTGGCGATCGGCGACAATCAGGCAAGCTTTCTTGGCGCGGCCGGAGAGCAGGCAAACACTGTGCTGGTCAACATGGGGGCAGGCGGTCAGATTTCCGTTTTATCAGATATATGGTATGAAGCTCCGGGCATCGAAGCCAGGCCTGTGTTCCCGGGCAAATATCTCCTGGCCGGATCATCCCTTTGCGCAGGCAAGGCATATGAGATCCTGGAACGGTTTTTCAGAGACTACGCGGTGGCCGCCGGAGCGCGGGATGAGCCGCAGTTCGAGGTGATGGAAAAGCTCCTGCAGTACAGGCTCTCGGAGGAGCGGCTGTATGTGGAGACGACGTTCCAGGGAACCCGTACGGATCCGGACAAGACCGCCTCCATCAGCGGGATGACAGACCGCAATTTTACCCCGGCGGATCTGGTGCACGGTACTCTGGAGGGGATGGCTCAGGAGCTCTATGACCTGTATCTGCTGATCGAGGAGGGCACGGGCATACACGCCACCAAAGTGATCGCATCCGGTGAAGGCCTTCGCCGGAACAGGATCCTGCAGAGCATTTTCCAGGAGAAATTCAAAGCGCCGCTTGAACTGTCGCCGTTTGATGAGGAGGCTGCATGCGGTGCGGCATTAACTGCACTGGCAAGAAAGAATTAATGGGAAACTGGGAACTGTTCAGTCAGTACCTGTAAAGGATCTTGTGACTGAACAGTTGGGAACTGTAAAGAAATAACTGCTTTTTGACCGTTACGATCGCCTGTAAAGACATGCGGAATGGGGAAGTTATTTCTTTACAGATACATACATTAAATATAATACAGGAGGAGCAGACTGAGATGACCACTTACTATGCTGCCGTAGACATGGGCGCTTCCAGCGGACGCCTGATCCTTGGCCATATGGAACAGGGAAAGATGGTCCTGGAGGAGATTCATCGTTTTGAAAACGGGATGGTCAAAAAGGAAGGTGAGCTTTGCTGGGAATTTGACCGGATCTTCGGAGAGATTCTTATCGCTTTGAAACAGTGTAAAGAGATGGGTAAAATTCCCGTCAGCATCGGCGTGGATACCTGGGGCGTGGATTTTGTCCTGTTGGATGAGAACGGACAGGTCATCGGAAACACAGTCGGCTACCGTGATCACCGGACGGACGGCATGGATGAGGAGGTTTACAGGATCATCTCCCCGGAGGCGCTCTATGAGCGGACCGGTATCCAGAAAGCGATCTTCAATACGATCTACCAGCTGATGGCTGTCAAAAAACAGCATCCGGAGTATCTTGAGAAGGCGCAGACCCTGCTCCATGTTCCTGACTATATGCATTACCTGCTCACCGGTGTATGCTCGAACGAGTATACGGAGGCCACGACGGGCCAGCTGGTCAATCCCCATACCCGCGACTGGGATTATGAGCTGATCGACATGCTCGGCTATCCGAGACGGATATTCGGCAAGCTGGTGATGCCGGGCACGAGCATCGGCCATTTCAGTGAAAAGATACAGGCTGAGGTCGGCTTTGACTGTGAAGTGGTTGCGCCTCCGACCCATGATACCGGTTCGGCTGTCCTTGCCGTCCCGGCGAATGATGATGATTTTATCTATATCAGTTCCGGGACCTGGTCCCTGATGGGACTGGAGAAGGATGCGCCTGACTGTTCCGCCCGCAGCCGTGAGCTGAACCTGACAAATGAAGGCGGCTATGCAGGCAAGATCAGGTACCTGAAAAATATCATGGGACTGTGGATGATCCAGTCTGTACGACACGAGTTTCATGATGCATACAGCTTTGGGCAGATCTGCGATATGGCGGAGGAGGCTAAAGACTTTCCGTCCCGGGTCGATGCCAATGATGCGTGCTTCCTGTCCCCGGAGAATATGACCGAAGAGGTCAGGAACTACTGCCGCCGCACCGGGCAGCCCGTACCGGAGACCATAGGCGAACTGGCGACGGTGATCTATACCAGCCTGGCTGAGTGCTATGCGCGCACGGCTGCGGAGCTGGAGGAAATGGCCGGCAGGACCTTCAGCCGGATCCATATCGTGGGCGGCGGAGCCAACGCCGGATACCTCAACGAACTGACGGCAAAGGCCACAGGCAAGGAGATCCATTGCGGACCGACTGAAGCTACGGCGATCGGCAATATTACCGCGCAGATGATCAAAGCCGGAGTATTTACATCCGTAGAGCAGGCACGCACGGTGATACATGAGTCCTTTGATATCAAGATCTATAACGGCTGAGCGCGGATGGGAAAAAAGAAGAAGTTTTACGCGGTCCGCAAGGGCCTCAGGACAGGGCTTTATGACACATGGGAAGCTTGTGAACAGGCTGTAAAAGGCTATTCCGGGGCAGAATTCAAAAGCTTTGCCAGCCTCGAGGAGGCAAAGGCCTATCTGGCCGAAGCCGGTGTGGAATCTGACGTTTTTGTATCAGATAATTCCGTAACTGTAAAGGATCATGTGACTAAACAGTTGCATGATCCTGATACAAATGAACCTCCACTGTTCATCCCTGATGATACGGTGACGGATAATGATCTGATCGCCTATGTGGACGGCAGCTATGACCATTCTCTGCGCAGATATGGATATGGCTGCGTACTCCTGACTCCGGATGGTGAAAAGATCCTGAGCGGCAGCGGCAATGACCCGGGATCCCTGCCGTTGCGAAATGTGGCCGGGGAGATGCTTGGAGCCATGCATGCCGTTCAGTGGGCGATCCGTGAGGGATATACCTCGCTGGAGATCCGTTATGACTATGAAGGAATCGAAAAATGGGTCACCGGGAAGTACAGAGCCATGAATGAGCGCACGCAGCAGTATGCCGCATATATGCGAGGCTGTGCTTCAAAAATCAGGCTTTCTTTTAAAAAGGTCAGAGCTCATTCCGGTGATACATTAAATGACAAGGCAGATCAGGCTGCCCGCGGAGCATTGCATGAATAAAATAGTTCTGTTTTTTCTTAAACCGTTTTCCTTTTTGCCCGCACTGGTCATGATGTACCTGATCTATATGTTTTCCGCCCAGCCGGGAGAACAGTCCGGCGCCCTCAGCTACCGGATCAGCTATGAGGTGGTGGAACTGAAGGATCGGATCCTGGACACAGGATATGATGAATATGAACTGGCACAGCAGGCGTCGGAAATCCACCCATACGTCCGCAAAGCTGCCCACATGACGGAATATTTCCTTCTGGCCGTGGCGGTTTCATTTCCGCTCTATGTATACGGTGTCAGGGGAATATGGCTGATCCTCCTTGCGGGTATCATCTGTGTCGGGTATGCGGGCTTTGATGAATATCATCAGTCATTTGTACAAAGCCGCGGGCCTTCCGTAAAGGATGTGGGGATCGACAGTATCGGGGCGTTCCTGGGAATATTGCTCGTTCAGGCGTTTTGCTGGTCGACCCTGCATAATCCGACAAAGAAGAAAAGAAAACGCGGGAAGAGAATGAAAAATTCTAAAAATCGATAGAGTGAATCGATAAAATGAATCGATATAGCAAGAAAAAACGGCATTCCATTTATGGAATGCCGTTTTTGATCAACTCTGATAATGATTATTGTAACTGTTAAGTCATAAGCTCCTTCACAGTTACGCTTATTTCTGTTCTTCTTCTGACGGAACTGTCTCAGTCGGTGCGCCTGCCGGCATTGCCTTCTCCACAGCGTTTCTCATCGGGAGCAGCACGATCAGCATGATCAGCATCCCGCAGGGCAGGGAGATCCATGCGGATTTGGTATAACCTGCGATGATATAGGTCACGAATGAGATGGCTGCGCAGGTTATGGCATAGGGCAGCTGCGTGGATACATGGTTGACATGATCGCACTGAGCACCTGCAGAGGCCATGATCGTCGTATCCGAGATCGGCGAGCAGTGGTCGCCGCAGACTGCGCCGGCCATGCATGCGGACACGGAGATGATGGACAGCGGGTTGGACAGATCCGGGAACACCGCCAGGGCGATGGGGATCAGGATACCAAAGGTCCCCCAGGACGTACCTGTGGCAAAGGCCAGGAAGCAGGCGACCAGGAAGATGATGGCCGGAAGGAAATTGGCCAGGTTTCCGGATACGGACTGCATGGCGGAAGCGACAAACTCTTTGGCGCCTAGGCTGTCGGTCATGCCTTTGAGGGTCCAGGCCATCGTCAGGATCAGGATGGCAGGCACCATGGCCTTGAAGCCCTCGGGCAGACATGCCATACTGTCTTTAAAGTTCAGCACTTTGCGTACCTGATAGCCGATGATGGTGATCACCAGACCGAAAAAGCTGCCCAGCGCGAGACCGACGGAAGCATCGGAATTTGAGAACGCTGTGATGAAGTTTTCGCCAGAGAAGAATCCGCCTGTATAGATCATACCGATCACGCAGCACACGACCAGGGAGATGATCGGGATCAGCAGATCCAGCACCTTGCCGTTCGGATTGCCCTCGGTCTCCTCCATGCGGTTGGATGAAGAACCGGTCGTAAACAGGTCTCCACCGATGGCATTGATCTCATGTGTCTTCATGGGGCCGTATTCGACCTTGAGCACGGCCATGAAAACCATCATAAAGATCGTCAGGAGCGCATAATAATTGTACGGGATGGCACGGATAAACAGTGAAAGACCGTCCTCGCCCTCCACAAAACCGCTGACAGCGGCAGCCCAGGAGGAGATCGGCGCGATGATACATACCGGGGCGGCGGTAGCGTCGATCAGATAGGCAAGCTTGGCTCTGGAAATCTGATGCTTATCCGTAACGGGACGCATCACGCTGCCTACGGTGAGGCAGTTGAAATAGTCGTCGATAAAGATCAGGACGCCGAGCAGGATAGTGGCCAGCTGTGCGCCGATCCGGCTGCGGATATGCTCACTGGCCCACCGGCCAAAGGCAGCGGAACCGCCGGCCTTGTTCATGAGGGCGACCATCGTGCCGAGGATGACGAGAAAGATAAGGATACCAACATTATAGCTGTCGGTCAGCGACTCGATGAACCCGCCGGAAAAGATCTTGGTGACCGCGGCGGCAGGATTGAAATTCGCGTAGAACAGGCCGCCTACCAGGATCCCGAGGAAAAGAGAACTGTAAACCTCTTTCGTGATCAGGGCAAGCGCGATGGCTACGATCGGCGGAATGAGAGCCAGGAAAGTGGCATAGACGACAGGCTGGGCAGCCTCCTCCTCAGCAGCGAGAACGATGGAGGGCATCAGCGTGGCCAGCAATGCGCCGGCTCCAGCAGCCAGAGCGCTCCGGCGTAGATGGGTAACACCTCTTTGGAACATAGTCTCCTCCTTTTTTTGACGGCGTTAGGTGCGAAAGCACTAAG
>JAFWDX010000330.1 GCA_017515945.1 Blautia sp.
ACGCAGGCGAAAGATGTTCTCCATCACGACGACCGAGTTGTCCACCAACATGCCGATCCCGAGCGCCAGGCCGGCAAGCGTCATGATATTCAGCGACAATCCTGAAAAATACATCATGACCAGTGCCGCCATCAGGGACAACGGGATGCTGATGGCCACCAGGATCGTCGGCCGGATATCCCTGAGAAAAACCGCCAGGACCAGGAAGGCAAGGAAGGCGCCTCCCAGCATGCTCTGAACGATATCGCCCACGATGATGTCGATATAACTCCCCTGATCCATCAGCTCCACGATATGGACATCCGGATCCCGTTTCTGAAGTTCCTTAAAAGCATCCTGCATTTCGTGGGACACCTGGTTCGTACCGGCTGCAGGGCTTTTGAAAATGCTGAGCAGCACAGCATGATCACCGTTGAGGCGGGCAAAGCTCTCCCCGGAATTGTCGATCATCGTGACATCCGCCACGTCGCTGAGGCGGATCGGGCCGAGGTCGTCGATATCGGCCAGCAAGGTTCTGGCCAGTTCATCCGAATCCTCATACTCATCGCCCACCTTTAACAGCCAGGAATGATCCTCTTTGTCATCCACATATCCGGCAGGCATGGCAAAATTCTGTGCATAGATCATCTGGGAAAGCGTCGTCGCGCTCAGCAGCGCATTCATGTTCGCATTGGCCAGTGCCTGCTCCCGGGCGCTTTCATACTGATCCTCGGCCTGAGCCAGCTGTGAATCGGCAGATGAAAGGCCGATCGAAGCGATCGTAAACTGCATGGCCGCATCCAGCTGCCCCTGGGTCAGCGCCGCGTAGGCGGTCTCCAGACCCTTAAGCAGCTCCGGCAGCCCGTTAAGGCTCTGGGAAAGAGAGGACAGGCCGGATCCCGCATTGGAAATGACCGTATCCAACACGCCTGCCGCATCCCAGACACTGACAGCCGTCAATGCCGATTCGATCCTGGGGATCAGGGATATAAGACTGGTGACGCCGGATACGACATCAGATACAGATACCGAGTTTACGAGTTCCATGGCCTCCTTCAGCCCGTCGATCAGCTGCTCAAGTTCACTGGCTTCCTCCGGGATCAGCTGCTGTCCAGAGGTAAAGCCGCCCTCTGCTGCCTCACCTGAGCCTGCATTCATGGACTGCGTCATTTCCGACGTGGCCTGGGCGAGCTGCTCCTGCGCACGGGCAAGTTCCTGTCTGGCTTCCTCCACTGCCTGCACTCTGAGTCCTGCTTCATCAGAGGTAAACGGATTCCCTGAATCGGGTTCTGAGGCATATTCCTGCCCGGTATATACATCGTCGCTCGTAAAGAGTTCCGAATCATCAGAAGAAAAGCCCGGATCCCCGTCCATGATCACCTGAGCATCGACCGCCCCTTCGTATGGCCTGTCAAAATAAGAGGGATAGGAAGCAAGATAATCCTTTTGCGCCTGATTATAAGCTGCTCTGGCTTCATCCACAGCGCGGGCAGCCTCATTGACTTTATCGATGGCATCCGACTGCCTCTGCGCAGACTGAGCCAGTGCATCCTGCATGACTGCCGCCTGGCCAGCTGCGTCATAAATGCCGTTTCTCACATCTCCCAGCCGGTCAATGACCAGCTGGATCATGATACGCACGGCCGGTATGGCACCGGTCAGGATACCGGAAGCCCGGCCGAAAATGCCAGAAGAAACCATGGAGCCGAACTGCTTTTCCTGTTCGTCAAGCATCGCCTTTGCATCCGTCACCTGTTTTCTCGCCTCAGTCAGCTGGTCTGCGGCCTCCGCCAGAGCCTTGTCCGTCATCTCCAGGATCCGGTCATTCAGTTCATCGATCTTTTTTTTATTCAGATCCACCTGGATCGTTTTTTCGACGAGACCGACCTCGGTTATACTGGCCACACCCCCACGCCTTTCAAGAAAAGGCGTAAGTGTATTTTTAACATAATCAGACAGTTCGTAGATATCCGCGCCTTCCTTGCTCACCCCGACATACATGGACGCCAGCATATCCATGCTGATCTCCATGATATTCGGCGTCCCGCAGTCGTCAGGCAGTGTGCTCTCCAGGTTATTAAGTGCTCCGGAGACCTTTACCATAGCTGAGTCGAGATTGGTACCATCTTCGAACTCGAGCTGGACTATACCAAAATTTTCAGAACATACAGACTGCACCTGTGTGACACCGGAGATTGTTCCCAGGCTCTGTTCAATGGGGATACAGACCTCTGATTCCACCTTCTCCGGACTGGCGCCAGGATAAGCTGTCACGACTACCAGATAAGGCAGGCTCAGATTCGGCAGCAGGTCCAGCGACATGTTCATCATGGAAACGACCCCCAGGGCGATGGCTATGATCACGCCCACCAGAACCGTATATGGTTTTCTTACGCTTAAACTCTCCAGCATGTGTGAATCTCAACTTTCCTGAACCAACAACTTTCTTGAATTGATTTTTTATTATAGCACCAATCAGACGTTTGATAAATACCGGAAGTTTGTTATGGAAATCATAATTCATTTTAGGTGAAATCACTGCGTTAATATGCTATAATTTATAGTGGATTTACAGAAGAATCCGAAATGCGCTTCACAAGTAAGCGTCCCATCGTCACTCGTAAACAATTTGTAAAAAAAAGAAAGGATCAGACTATGAAAAAGAAATTGCTGGCAACATTGCTGACTGTGAGCATGATCACCTGCTCCGCCGTACCTGCCATCTGCGCTGACGCTCCGGCTGAAACGGCTGCCGCTGTCGAGGAGGCGGTGGAAACCGCTGAAGCTACGGCAGATCAGGCGGCGGACGCTGCTGCAGATGCTGTGGATCAGGCCGAGGATGCTGCTGCAGACACGGCGGAACAGGCGGCGGACGCAGTGGATCAGGCGGCCGATGCCGCCGCGGATGTGATAGATCAGGCTGCAGACGCCGCTGCTGACGCGGTCGATCAGGCTGCCGATGCAGCTGCCGATACAGCAGATCAGGCGGCCGATGCCGCCGATCAGCTGATCAATGAGATCAACGCCGCGATCGATGCCGCGGAGGCCCAGATCAATGAGATGGCTGCATCTCTTGACGCTCCTGCTGACAGTACAGAGGCTGCCGCCACTGAGGAAGCGGCCGCAAAGGAGCCTGCCCCGGTTGTGGATGAAGAAACCCTCCGCCTGCAGGCAAAGGTCATCTTTGACCAGCAGATGGAAATCAACGGTCAGCTCATGGATATCTTCTCCTTTATTTCCGAGCTTTACACCAATGCAACAGAGTCCTATGAGGAAATCAGAGCAGAGCTGGAGGCCCAAAAGGAAGAAACCACTTCTGCCATTACAGAGGGCGGCAAAGAGATCGTAAATGACATTTTCTCAGTCGTTGACTCCGTACTTGATCTGGTAGGCGATGTAATGACTGAAAACGGAGATGACACCGCGAAGCTCGATGATGTTACACGCGGCTGGGAAGAAGTCAAGGAAAACATCAACAACGAGATCGCTGCAGCTGAAGAAGCTGCCCAAACTGAAGAAAACGCTGCAGAAGAAACGACAGAAGTTGTTGACGCTGCCGCAGAAGATACGACTGAAGCTGTCGACGCTGCCACGGAAGAAACGACTGAAGCTGTCGACGCTGCCGCGGAAGATGCGACCGAAGCTGCTGACGCTGCCGCGGAAGAGGCGACCGAAGCTGTTGACGTTGCCGCGGAAGAGGCGACCGAAGCTGCTGACGCTGCCGCGGA
>JAFWDX010000331.1 GCA_017515945.1 Blautia sp.
AGATGGACGCGATCAAGCTGGATGCGCGTTTCCTGAGAGTCGAAAAGGAGAACGAGGAAAAGGGTATTCATATACTGGAATCGGTGATCAACATGACAAAGACCATGGGACTGCCGATTATCGTGGAGGGGGTCGAGAACGCGGAACAAAGGGATTTCCTGATGAATCTGGGGTGCCGGTACATACAGGGCTTTTATTTCTATAAGCCGATGCCGGTTGACGACTTTGAGAAGATCATCCGGGAAAACGGGAACGTGGATCTGCGGGGCCTCCGGTTCAAGGCAAACGAGGAATTTCATGTGAGGGAATTCCTCGATGAGACTGTTTACAGTGACTCCATGCTCAATACGATCCTGGGACCGGTCGCGATCTACTCCCTGCAGAATGACAAGGTGGATATTATCCGGTATAATGAGCAGTTCTATGAAGCCGTCAATGTCCCGGATTTTGATGAACGCATAAATGACATCGGCAGGTTCATGTCCGCGGAGGATCGCAGGAAGCTCTTTGACGTGCTGGCACAGGCCAGGGATGACCGGCTCAACGGAGCCAGCGTATTGCTGAATTTTTTCCGTACACAGGGCGGCATTTCCCGTTTCCTGATCCATTTTTATTATCTGGGGGAGGAAGGGAAGGCCAGGAGATTTTACGGATCGGCCAGAGACGTGACCGAGATCACAAATCTGCAGAAGCATATGGAGCTGATCTCCGGGTATTTTTCCGGGTGCATCATTTTCTGTTTTGATTATGACGGCAGGTATTCCTTCCAGGTCATCGCCAACGGTCTGGAGGAGGAGATCGGTCTGTCCGCGGGGGAGCTCGAGGAGGAGCTGAATTCCGGAAGCTTTTTTGAACGTGTCGTGCCGGAGCAGAGGAAGCGGCTCCGCAGACAGACCATGGAGGCTGCCATGGGCATGGACTTTGCTTCTTATTTCAGTATGATAAACGCACGGGGAACCCGGATGAACCTGCTGATCAGGGCTGACTATATAGAGGATGATTCCAGCGATGTGAAATGTCTTGTTATAATCACTGCGAGGCAGGGGGACGACAAGTAAGGAGACAGGGGACGGTTCTCTGTCTCCTGCAAGGAGACAGAGAACCGTCCCCTGTCTCTATTTAAAGAGGATTATGTATGAAACAGTTTCAGATCATGCTTGCCAGAGAATCTACGCTTATGGCATGGTTCAGGAAGATCCGCAGCTATCTTGAAGCGGCGGATCTGCCTGAAGAGGCAATGCTTTTCAGAATATTTTCGGATACCGCCGATGAGGCTCAGGTGCTGCCGGTTCTGGAAAAACTGAAATCCTTTTTTCCGGATGCAGCCTATGCCGGGACCACGACGGCCGGCAATATCGTGCATGGAAGTCTGATGGATGCGCATATGGCTCTCACGTGTACCATCCTTGAGGAGCCGGATTCCAGGACAGAGGTCCTGCAGCTGCCCATGGACAGCGCGCATCAGGAGGAATCGACCAGGATACTCCTTGACCGGATCGCCGGCAGTCCATGGGTCAAAGCTGTCGAGATCATGATGACGCTCTCGGATCTGGATCTGCGCCGGTTCTGTCAGGAGCTTTCATCGGTTGACGAGTCGATCCGTATCTATGGAGGAGGCACGAACGCCAGAGATGCGCATAACGGGGATACGAGCCGGACCTTCGTGTTTTCCTGTGCGGGTGGGATCGAAAGACACCAGGGCGTGTTTATCCTGCAGGGCGGCCCGTCCTTTCACATCGATACGCGGTATCTGATCGGGTGGAACAGGATCGGGAAACCTTTCCGGGTGACCGGAGCCAGAGGAAACATGCTCCTGACCTTGAATGGCAGGCCTGCCCGGGAAGTGTACAGGCATTATCTGCAGATCCCTGAGGGGGAGCATTTTTTCCGCCTGGCAAATGTCTTCCCGCTCGCCTTTGAATCCGGCGGCACTCCTTATCTGAGGATCATTGTTTCCAATCAGGAGGACGGTTCACTGCGCCTCGGCTCTTTTGTTGACGAGGATTCTGTCTGCAGCATCACCTACGGAGATCCCGACGCGATCATGGAAAGCATGAAGAGCAACCTTGTGCGGATCAATGAATTTGCCCCGCAGGTCATCGAGCTTTTTTCCTGTGTCGCGAGACAGTATTTCTGGGGGGCAGGAGTCGTCAGTCAGGAAACCATGCCCTTCGAGGAGATCGCCTCGACCAGCGGGTACTATACCTCCGGGGAGTTCCTTCGTACCAGGAGGGAAGTTCTGCTGCACAATTCGACGATCGTTATTGCCGCCATGCGTGAAGGCGAAGCCGTTTCAGAGGAAAAAGAACTGGATCTGCCGGAGGTGGAGGTTACGCATCAGTTGAGGGTGAGCAAATGCCTGGCGGCGTTTATCAATGCGCAGACGGAGTGAAGAGACAGGGGACGGTTCTCTGTCTCCTTATAAGTCAAGGGGAAAAGTAATAAATATAATGGATAAATCAACAAACAACATGACAGAAGGGAACATCATGAGGCAGATCATACTGTTCTTCCTGCCCCTTGTTTCCGGAAATCTGTTCCAGCAGATATATAACCTTGCAGACAGTATTATCGTCGGGAAGATCATCGGCGACAATGCGCTGGCCGCCGTAGGCGCGACAGGTACGCTGCATTTCCTGATTTTCGGGTTTGTGATCGGCATGACCAGGGGATACGGGATCCTGTTTTCGCAGTCCTTCGGGAAGAAGGACGCGGAGGTTCTTAAGAAGTATATCACGGCATCTGTTCATCTGAGCATTGTCTTCAGCATCCTGTTTACGCTGATCTGCGTGACCGGCCTGAGAACGATGCTGGAATTCATGAACACTCCGCAGGATATTATCGGTGATTCGTACAGCTATTTTATCGTCATCGCGGCAGGAATCATCGTCACGGTGTTCAACAACCTGGAGATTGTGATCCTGGAGTCCATGGGGAACAGCAAAACGCCCCTGATCGCCATGATCATATCCTCGGTTTCAAATATCGTCCTTGATATCGTTTTCGTGATGGGGTTTAAATGCGGGGTTGCGGGTGCGGCCATCGCAACGGTCATTGCCCAGTTCATTTCTTATGTCCTGTGCCATGTCAGGAGAGTCGGCATTTCATTGTCGCAGGATATGGCCAGCAGCGAAGGCCGCCGGACTCGCCTGTATATTGACCTGCTCCGCATGGGGCTTCCCGTCGCCTTGATGAATTCCATTACGGCGGCGGGCGGGATGGTGCTGCAGTATTTTGTAAATCTGATGGGCAGCGCCTATGTGGCCTCATACTCCGTATGCATGAAATACGCAGGGCTGTTTGAACAGTTCGGCGTATCGGCGGGACTCGCCATGCTGACCTTCGTAGGACAGAACAGCGGTGCCGGCAGATACGACCGGATCTCAAAGGGAGTGAAAAGCGGGCTGCTGCTGTCGACGGTGATCAATGTTCCCATTGCGTTTGTACAGATCTTCTGTCCAGGGCTCCTGGCCCGGCTTATGCTGAACGATCCTGTACCGATCGGATACTGTGAGATCTTTCTGCCTGTTCTCGGGATCAGCTTCTTTCCTCTCGGCTGGCTCTTTATATACAGATATTCCGTACAGGGACTGGGGAATACGTTCGTTCCCATGCTCTCCGGCTTCCTGGAGGTCGCGATGAGGTTTCTGATCGGGATGCGGCTGGGAAGGAGTTCCTTCAGAGGAGTGGCCATAGCGGAGGTCTCCGCGTGGATCGGGGCCTGTATCATGATCGGGATCACGTATTATGCCATGATGAGGAGGAGTGAGTCAGAGGGCCGGGTTTGGTGAGTCAGGGGCCGGGTTCGGCGAGTCAGGGGCCGGGTTCGGTGAGTCAGGGGGACAGGTTCCTTGACTCGCACATTCGTGTGAGTCAAGGAACCTGTCCCCC
>JAFWDX010000332.1 GCA_017515945.1 Blautia sp.
CTGAGAAAGGCATCTTATGGCTGGTTTTTCCCAAATAAAAAACGCATGCGGATTAGCAGATCCTCCGAAATGCATGCGTTTTTTTCAGCAGTTATTCCATCCTGTTTCTGCCTGTTCAAAGTATAGTAAGTGTAGCAGCATTGAGTGGCAAAGACCTTAAAACAAGCAATGCGCGCCGTTACCGATTTGTCGATGATGATCACAGACCCATCGGGAAATATTTTAAAAACAATTATATATTCGTGGAATATGGTTGTCAATTAACCCTCTTTACGCTGATAGCGTAAGGCGTTTGTAGGAATACTTGGGCGAGATGCCCCGATGTGTAAAAAGAGAAGTATTAATTCTTCCAGTACACTCTATTCCCTGACTGTTATTTTTTCAAGTGCTGTTTTTTCCTGCCAAAATTCACCACATGACGCAGATACATTTGGTTTCTGCATTCCTTTAAAGGGCATGGACAGCGTGGATAAGTCCTATTCCGTTGCGGGTATGCCATGGAAAAGCTGTGGACACACTTTGTGATGTCCACACCTTTCCCACAGCATTCCCACAACTCCATGAACAGGGACTTATCCACCCTGCCCACACCCTCGACGATGACGGTTTCTAACGCTTTTTCCCATCACCTTTTTATTATTAATGATCTCACTGGCACTCCACTTCTTTAGTCACAGTCCTCTTATATTTGCTTTTAACCATGCCTTTTTTCTGGTCTCTGCACTGATGCCTGCCTGAATAGCATCATAGTATTTCCCGTCTTTTCTGCGATGCTGTGATTCCCAAAGACTTATCTCCGCTGCGGAGAACACGATCATATCCTCCGCTCCGGCAGCCTTCCCGGCTTCAACTGCCGCAGGCTGCATTTTTACCAGCTTGAGCATACTGTATCCATTCTGCTTGTATGCCCTCAGACGTGCCATGTGATCGGCTCCTTTCACCGACCAGCCCATCGGCCTTGAACTCATCCTGCTGCTCAGCAGATGGCTCACATGGCCTTCTGCGCTGCATCCGTAAACCAGCTCTTTTTCTTTGAGGCGTGTGACTGCCGCCTGCCAGTTGTCCAGGATATACTTTTTCCCTTTCTCTACCGCCCTGACTGTATTCTCCTTCTCCGCGTACGTGCACAGTTCATCGGCATAGTCTGCGAACTCTTTCTTTTTCCCTTTCCTGATGAGTCTGCACAGTTCCGTCCTTGCATCTTCTCCGCTGTCCAGCAGATGCCCGGTCATTTTCCTCAGATATTTCTGCATGTGGAATTCATCCAGTACATAGGTCACTCCCGGGAGCCTGTCCCTGAGGCCTTTGATCCAGCCGCCTCCATCTGCACTCAGATAGATCTTCTTCACTTTTTCCAGTTCATATGTCCTGTCCAGGTATTCATAGATCTCTTCTGCCAGCACTTTGTTTTCCGGACCTGGATACCCTCCCGCAAAATAATGAGGATTGGTCAGGCGGTTCCTTCCGCCTTTCGGTCTGTCCTTCCCAACACCTTCATGCACATACACCAGTTTTTCTAACACGGTATTGTCCTTGTACCCGTTTTCGTTTGTTGTCAGGTCGCCTCTTCTCTCATGGAACTGAAGTGAGACATGATCCTCGTCTGCCTCAATATAAAGATACTCACACTCCCTTTTCTTCTTCTCACCTGCAAGCTCCCTGTCCTTCGGAAAAACAAGTCCATGGATCTTTTCTTTCACCGTTTCTTTGCTCACACTATCCAGTATGCTGGAGGCTTCTCCTCCTTTACGGTAGGACGTCTCCACTGCCTCTGTGAGCATCTGCGCAACCGCGTCTTCTGACATTCGTTCTCCCGGTGCCAGGTGGAGCATACGGTCTGCCAGATAAGCCCTTTCGTTTGTGTTGTGGTTGATGAACAGTGTCCGTTCAAAGCATACATTCCCCAGGCTGGTAAGAATGGTACGTCTGTCATCTTTGACGACATACCAGCCTTTTGCACGGCGTTCCCTGCTGTCCCTGAGCATCCTGTTTATCTCTTCAATCACTTTCTTTACTATGCTTGCTCCCAGCCGGACAGACTCCTCTTTTATTTCTGTGTTGAATACGGCAAAATCCTTTTCTTCCAGATATCTTTCAATTATTTTTTCATAGCCAGCTACCATTTCTGCCATTGCCTGTTGTATAATGTCTTCGTACATAAGCTCTCCTCGTGTGGTGTATTGTTGTGGAAGACTTCACTTTAACACAAGGGGGGCTTATTTTTATACCCACTATTTACTTTTCCTACTAAAACTTTACGCTAGCCTTTACGCTTCAGTTCCGGGTGCTTCAGCCCGAGTGCTTCAGCCCGGATGCTTCTGTTCCGGGTGCTTCAGCCCGGGTGCTTCTGTTCCGGGTGCCTCTGTTCCGATTCCGATTCCCTGTCCGGCTTCCTCATGCCGGCATTGCGATTTCTTGCTTAATGGAATATACTTCAATTACCGTCCTGTTTTTATTTTTCATGGAGTTTCTCAGGGGCGGAATATCACCGGACTGATTCCGGCCGTCTGCCCTGCCGGGCTGCCTGACCATGCCTGACCAGGTGCCCGCAGCAGCCAGCGCGGGTTCTGCCCGCGTTCCGGAAAAAGACTTTTTCTTATCAAAAATATACATAAATACAATATACATAAATATACGGAAGGTTCGTAAAGTCCATGAAGTTTAACAAGCATCTTCTGAAAGAAAAATGGTTCGCTTATACCTTTGCGGCGTGCTCTGCCGTCGTCCTTTATCTGGTGCTGACACATCTTGGCGTGCTGGTCAGCTTTCTGAAATCCGTATGGAGGGTCGGCGCCCCGGTGTTTATGGCATTTGTCATCGCGTATGTCATAGATCCGCTCGTACAGTTTTATTACAATAATGTCCTGTACAAAGTTTCCAAGGACCGTCTCCGCCACACGCTCTCGGTCATACTGTCATACCTCACAGTGGTCCTGTTTTTCGTGATCCTCATGGTGGCCCTGATTCCGCAGGTGATCGACAGCGTCGTCATGTTCGCAAAGAACCTGAATGGCTATGTCTACTCTTTTCAGCGCCTCATGCTTCAGCTGAGCAGTTTCGCGGCCAGATATGATATTGACCTGTCGAAGTTCATTTCTTCCAGTGATGAGCTGCTAGATCGGAAGAGC
>JAFWDX010000333.1 GCA_017515945.1 Blautia sp.
ACAAAAGAATTATCAGATATTCTTTTTTAATTTGACTACCACATGGCGATACGGTTCTTCACCTTCGCTGATGGTCTCCACATATTTATTGCTCTGGAGAGAAGAGTGGATGATCCTTCTTTCATAGGGATTCATCGGCTCCAGTACAACAGGACGACGGGTCTTTTTCACCTTGTAGGCGATACCGCGGGCGAGATTTTCCAGTGTTTCCTGGCGTCTGCGGCGGTAATCCTCCGTATCAAGCTTGACGCGGATATAATCATCTTTGCCCTTGTTTACCACAAGGCTGGTAAGATACTGAAGTGAATCCAGGGTCTGACCTCTTTTACCGATCAGCACACCCATATCCTCGCCTTCAAATACTACGTCCAGAGATCCTTCCTCCCTGTTGTAAACGGAAGTGATCTCAACCTCGCCCAGATCCATGGCTCCGAAAATATCATTCAGGAATACTCTTGCTCTGTTTTCCACATCTGCAATTTCTTCTTCGTCTGTAAGGATCTTGATCGGCTTGGATGTATGGACAGGTTTTTCCTCCTCTTCGTCCTTTGCAGGGACTGCAGTCTGTACAGACTCTTCCGCTGTCCGGGCAGAACGGGAAGGACGTTCTTTATCTTTTCTGCGGCGATCTCTGTGTCTGTTTCTGGAGGTACGTTCCTTTGGCTGTTCCTGTTCTTCTTCGTTTTCTGCAGAGCCGGCTGAGACAGTCAGGTCATCTGTCTGTTCCACAGTCCTGTCCACAGAGGGCTGAACATCCTTTTTTGCCGGAGTTTCCGGTTTAGCAGGCGTTACATCTTTTTTGCCTGCGCTTTCTTTTTTCTCCGGCTGTTCTTTCTTTTCAGAGTTCTCTTTCCTGCGGGACGGAGATTTCTGTCTGGAGGCATTTTTCTTTTCATCCTCTTTGATTTTTTCCGTGCTCACAGTCTCAATGATCTCTCTGATATCATTATCTGTGGAATCTTCCTGAATCCGGCGTACACGGATCACAGCCGGCCTGCTTCCTATGCCAAAAAAGCCGCTGCTCCCCTCCGAAACGACCTGAATATCGAGTTCGTCACTGGATACACCCAGCTCGATGCAGGCCTTTGTAATTGCCTCACTCTTTGTCTTTGCCGAATATTCCGTATATTCACCCATTGAACTCGTTTTCCTCTTATTTATTTCTTTTTGTGTAACTGTTCAGTCACAAGCTCCTTCACAGTTACGGGGCCAGGCGTAGGCTCCTTTTGTCGCATTGGAAGTGCGCCTCCCAAGGGACGCCTTCGGTGTGGCCTTGGCTATTGAGCTTTTGTTCCACGCACCTGCCAAGGCACGCCTGCGGTGTCGCAGTAAATGCGAGGTGCTGACTGAACAGTTACTTCTTTTTGTTTCTCTCATTAAAATCACGAACCATATTTGCCTTTGCCGTGATACTGCCCGGTTTGGCCGTACGGGCCTTTTCATAAGCGGAATCGATCTTTCCGGCTTTATCTGATGCATTGCCGGATGAAGACCCCTTATCGATCTTTGTTGTATTGATATTCCGTACGGACTGATGAGCCTGATTGGTAATCTTCTGAGGAGGAAGACCCTGCTTGGCACGTTTCTCTTCGAGCTTCTTTGTATTCTGCCTGATCAGCTCATCCACATCTATTTTGTCCAGCTGCTTATTGATGACATACTGCTGGACGCTGCGGACCACAGCACTTGACACCCAGTAAATACCAAGACCTACAGGGAAGGTAAAGCAAAATACCAGTGACATCAGCGGCATGACCGTGTTCATGGTCTTCATGGAGCCGGCCATCGCGTTATTGTCATCGCCTGAGGAAGGCGTAGGCATCAGCTTGATGTTGATCACCTGAGTGAGCCATGAAAGAATCGGGATCATGACTGCAATGATCGCCAGCAGGATCGAACCGCCGGTCAGCACGTTGCGTATATAGTACATCGGCTGTTCAGCGATATTCAGTCCAAGGAAATTCTGCATGCCGGAAATACGGGAAGCAGCAGTATCGATCACAGAAGAAGAAGCGGAAAACTCCTTCATCGAGGAAAGGCTTTCCCACTGCGTGGGAGAAAGTGAATACAGAAAATCGATTACGGAATCCTTGGTAGCCAAGCCATCCTCAAGGATCAGACGAACCCTTGTTATACGATTTTCATTGATAAAATTCTGCAGGATATCGGTATATCCGCTTACAGAGACGATCTTATCCACCGCCTCGGTAAAGATGGCCTTTACACTGCCGACATAGGCCGGAATCTTGTAAATAACCTGCCACAAGGCCCACAGGATCGGAAGCAGTATCGCCATCTGCAGACAGCTGCCTGTAGCGGAAACACCATATTTTGCATATACCGCCTGGGTTTCCTCCTGCATGCGCTGCATGGACTCCTGATCCTTTTTCCCCTGATACTTTTTCTGAATCTTCTGAATTTCAGGATTCATCACCGCGCTCAGTTTGGAGAATTTCTGCTGTTTGATCTGCAGGGGAGTCATCAGTAAATAAATAATGATACTGAAAATAATAAT
>JAFWDX010000334.1 GCA_017515945.1 Blautia sp.
GGTTAAAGAGCGGGAGCTGGAGTGCGTAGATCAGTGCGCCGACGGAATAGGATATCCCGCCTGCCAGGAGCCAGAGAAAGCCGCTCCTCGGCAGCAGTTCAAAAAGGGGTACCAGCGCAAAAACACACAGCCATCCCATCACCAGATAAAGGACGGAGGAGACCCACTTGGGACAGGTGATCCAGAATGCCTTCAGGAGGATACCGCCGAAGGCCATGATCCAGATCGCCGCCAGCAGGATGATCCCTGTCCGGCCGGCCAGGATGGTAAGACAGACGGGTGTATATGTACCGGCGATCATGACGGAGATCATCATATGATCGATCTTCTTAAAGACCCGTGTCCGCTCCCGGTCAAGTACGACTGTGTGGTAAACCGTGCTGGCTGCATAAAGCATCATGGACGTGATCAGGAAAACCTGTACGCCCAGGAGTGTCAGCCAGGATCCGTGGGTCCGGGCCTGCATGAGCAGCGGACCTGTGCCTGCAAGCAGCAGGATAAAAGCGATAAAATGCGTGATCGCGGAGCCGGGTTCCCGGATCCGCAGGGAAATGGTGGAGGGCAGTACACCGAAGCGGATATCGCCTGCCCTTTTGGCCGGAGCAGTCTGATTGATCTGCATGATCATACCTCCTTGTGATATTGAAAAACATGTCATGTAGTATTGAAAACTACGTGCTGCATGTTTAGATACTACCACATTGGAGGATGTTTTGCAAGTATGATCATTCGACATTTGGTTTACTTTGAGATGAGTCAGGGGGCAAGTTCGATGAGTCATCTCAATCTTTCGGTGCATAATAAAATCTGCCGGCCACTTCCTGCGTTTTGACCATATTGACAAATGCAGCCGGATCCACTGCCTTCACTGCTTTGATGACTTTGTGAGATTCCTGGCTTGAGACGACTGAGTAGACCACATTTCGCTCACAGTGATCGTGAGATCCCTCACCCTCCAGGATGGTAGCCCCATGATGAGAGACGGTGGAAATCGCCGCACATACTTCTCTGGGAAGATTTGTTACGATAAACAGTGTCCCTTTCTGATAGCGCTTGTATAACCCATGGAGCACCTGTGTGGAGGCATACTGGAAGATGATGGAATACAGGGCTTTGTCCCAGCCGAAGAGCAGACCGGCCGTACACAGGATGACTGCATTCAGGGCCAGAACCAGGTTAAATGCATCCATGCCTTTTTTATCGGACAGATAGATGCCTATAAAGTCTGTGCCTCCGGTAGTGGCGTCAGCCATAAGGCACATGCTGATCACAAAACCGTTGATCATTCCTCCGAAGATACTGATGAGAAGGATGTCCTGTGTCAGGACATGAGCCGGGATCAGATCGGTAAGTACACTGCTGAGTACGATCATCAGGCAGGAGAAGAGGGTGAACTTTTTTCCGATATAGCGGAAACCGATATAGATCGGAAACGCGTTGAGCAGTACATTGATCAGTGTGTAGGGCAGATGGACGTGGAAATAAATGGCGGCGACCTGCTGGATCAGGATCGTCAGACCGGTTGCGCCTCCCGGGAAAAGATCGCCTGTACGTACAAAGGTCTTGATGTTCAGGGACATGATGAATGCACATAGGATGATGATGACAATGCGTCGGATGTCTTTTCTGGCGTCGAAATGCATATGGCTTCCTCCTGTGTATCTGACTGTTTTGTGGCAGACGGGTTTTGTAACTGTTCAGTCAGCGCCTCGTATTTACTGCGAGGTGCGTAAAAAAGATGAACAGCCAAGGCCACACCAAAGGCGCCCCTTGGGAGGCGCGCTTCCAATGCGACGAAATGGGCCTGCGCCTGGTCTCGTAACTGTGAAGGCGCTTGTGACGGAACAGCTACATGGATTTGAACATTTTGAAAGCAGGTTTCCCCTGCTTCACATTATACAGGAAAAACTCTCTGTTTGGAATTCCCTGCAGATATTTTGTTACTATTCACGAGCAATGTCATTTAGTTAAGCTAGTTAGTGCCCTCTGTGCAGATTGAGTATCAATGATTCTTGAGCATCGTCACGACTTAACTAA
Source organism: Blautia sp. (assembly GCA_017515945.1). Lineage (GTDB taxonomy): Bacteria > Bacillota > Clostridia > Lachnospirales > Lachnospiraceae > Blautia_A. The sequence goes on from JAFWDX010000334.1 coordinate 2,038, forward strand.
AGAACATTGGTAACTGTTCAGTCAGCACCTCGCATTTACTGCGACACCGCAGGCGTGCCTTGGCAGGTGCGTGAGACAAAAGCTGAGCAGTCAAGGCCGGGCGCACTTTCAATGCGACGAAAGGAGCCTGCGCCCGGCCTCGTAACTGTGAAGGAGCTTGTGACTGAACAGTTACGAACATTGATTTATGACATGGTTGAAAATGAGTCAAGGAACCTGTCCCCGTGACTCATTCCCTTGTGTTCATAACAGGGATATGATAAAATCTATTATCAATATATAGAGGGCGGTAATTATGATTTGCGGAATGACTTATTATCAGATCTTATTGTTTTTTGTCTTGTACTCGTTTCTCGGCTGGTGCGTGGAAGTAGCCTTCCATGCGGTCAAGGTGCACCGCGTGATCAATCGCGGTTTTCTGAACGGGCCTGTATGCCCTGTATATGGATTTGGCGTGATCGCTGTTTTTGCGACGGTCAATATGATAACCGCACGCAGGGAAGCCTCCGGTGAGGACATGAACCTTGTGATCCTTTTTCTGATCGGGATGGGACTGGCTACACTGGTGGAACTGATCGGAGGATACGCGCTTGACAGATTTTTCCATGCGAGATGGTGGGATTACAGCAGACAGCCCCTGAATTTTCACGGTTATATCTGCCTGAAGTTCAGCCTGATCTGGGGGGCGGCCATAGTTCTGGTGGTAAAGATCTTTCATCCGCTGGTGGGTGGGCGCTGCAGCGTTCTGCTGCCGGAGCGTATCGGATGGTGGATCCTGGCGTTTATGTATGTCGTGTATCTGGCGGATTTCATTGTCTCTGTCATGATCATGCTGCAGCTTAACCGCGAGATCCAGGAGCTGGATGAGATCCGCTCATCCATGCGGCGCCTGAGTGACTCCATCACGATGACGATCGGTGAGGGCACTTTTCTTGCGGAGGATCTGATCGGAGAAAGAAAGCTTGCAGTTAAGACGATGGCAGGAATAGCACCAGACGAACAGAAACAGCACTCTGACGGGCAGGAACATACAGATACAGCCAAGAAGGAGCCTGCGAATACGCTTGAGACACGTGAAGAGTTTGAAGTGAAGAAAGAGCTGGCTATAGCAGCATATGAGGAGAAGACTCGAAAGCTGACCGACGCGGCGATACAGAAAAAGGAGACGCTGACCAACGCGGCGGTACAGACAAGGGAGTCATTGACCAACGCGGCAATTCAGACAAAGGAGACGCTGACCAGCGCAGCCGCCCAGACCAGGGAAAACCTGGCCAGTGCGGCAGTCCAGACAAAGGAGACGCTGGTAAGCACAGCTGCACATAGGAAAGACTCACTGACGGCCGCAGCCGTGCAGAAAAAAGCGGACCTTACCAGTGCCGCTCAGAAACGGCGCAGCGAAGCTGTGGAGAATCTGCGGCGAATGATACGCGAAGCGGAGGAGAAGCGGGCCGCATGGTATGCCCGCCTGTATGACAGCCGGCATGTATTGATGCGCTTTTTCCTCAGCCATGCTCCGAGGTTTATCCATCAGAAATATCAGGATACACTTGAGGAAGTATATTCGAACAAGCATTGACGAAATGCACACAGAGACCTGGTCCCTGTATGCATTTTGTATCATAACGATAACTGTTCAGTCAGCACCTCGCATTTACTGCGACACCGCAGGCGTGCCTTGGCAGGTGCGTGGAACAAAAGCTCAACAGCCAAGGCCAGGCGCACTTTCAATGCGACGAAAGGAGCCTGCGCCTGGCCTCGTAACTGTGAAGGAGCTTGTGACTGAACAGTTACTCATGACGATGTTTTATTCGTCCCAGCCCTCATAGAACCGGATATTGACACAGATTTTCCGGCAGATCTCACCCTCCTGGAGCTCCAGATCTTCGGGGTCAGAGACAGCAGGGAGGACCGGATCTTCATCCGACAGCTCCAGTGTGAGCCATTCATATGCGGCGGCATTGGCATTTTCGACTGCTTCATCGAGCGTGTCTCCATGAGCCGTGCATGCATCCAGATCAGGAAAACGTACATCGTAACCTGTCCCCTCAGAGGGAGAAAGGACAGCAGGATAGATAAATTTCATGAGAATTCCTCCCTTTTATACTCGCATAGTAAAGCTCCGTCAGACGTGGGTCTGACGGAGCTTTAAATCTGTAAAGAAATTGCTGCGCACTATGACAAAGTTATTTCATTACAGCTCCTTATTCTCAGAACAGACCTGTGATCCTGCCGGTTTCATCTACATCGATCTTTTCTGCGGCAGGTACTTTGGGCAGACCGGGCATAGTCATGATCTCGCCGGTCAGAGCGACGATGAAACCGGCACCGGCGCTGACCTTAAGATTGCGGACGGTAACTTCAAAATCTGTGGGCGCTCCCAGTCTGGTCTGATCATCTGTGAGACTGTACTGAGTTTTGGCGACACAGATCGGCAGTCCTCCAAAGCCCATATCTGTGAGCTGCTTTGCCTGCTTGAGGGCATTGGCCGTCAGTACGACGCCTTTGCCGCCATAGATCCGTGTGACGATCTGATCCAGCTTTTCTTCGATGGTGCCGTCCAGATCATAGGCAAAATGGAAATCGGAAGGAGTTTCAACCAGACGGATCACTTCCTGAGCCAGAGCCTGGCCGCCTGCGCTGCCCTTTGCCCATACCTCAGAGAGGGCGACATTCACACCCAGTTCCCGGCATTTCGCCTCTACCAGCTCGAGTTCGGCTTTTGTATCAGTCGGGAAAACATTGACTGCCACGACGCAGGGCAGACCGTATACGTCCTTGATATTGTGGACATGACGCAGGAGATTGGGAAGACCCTTTTCCAGCGCTTCAAGGTTTTCACCGCCAAGGTCGGCTTTGGCAACGCCTCCGTTGTATTTAAGCGCACGGACGGTGGCAACGATGACGACGGCATTTGGTTTCAGACCGGCCATCCGGCATTTGATATCCAGAAACTTTTCCGCACCGAGGTCTGCGCCGAAACCGGCCTCCGTTACGATATAATCCGCCAGCTTCAGAGCCATGCGGGTCGCGGTGACAGAATTGCAGCCGTGGGCGATGTTGGCGAAAGGACCGCCGTGTACGATCGCAGGTACGTGCTCCAGAGTCTGGACCAGATTGGGCTTGAGTGCGTCCTTGAGCAGGGCAGCCATGGCACCCTGGGCCTTCAGATCTCCGGCAGTGACAGGCTTCTGTTCGGAAGGCTTGCCGTAGGTATATCCGATGATGATGCGGGAAAGCCGCTCTTTCAGGTCATTTATATCACTGGCCAGGCATAGAACGGCCATGATCTCGGAGGCGACGGTAATGTCATAGCCATCTTCTCTGGGGACGCCGTCTGTCCGTCCGCCCAGACCGTCGATCACGCTGCGCAGCTGACGGTCATTCATATCCACGCACCTGCGCCAGGTGATTTTGCGGGGGTCGATGCCCAGCTCATTTCCCTGGAAGATGTGGTTGTCGATCATCGCTGCAAGCAGGTTATTGGCAGCTCCGATCGCGTGGAAGTCACCGGTGAAATGCAGATTGATATCCTCCATGGGAACGACCTGGGAATATCCGCCGCCGGCGGCGCCTCCTTTGATACCGAAAACAGGTCCCAGAGACGGTTCACGCAGTGCGATCATGACATTTTTGCCCAGAGCCTGCAGAGAATCGCCGAGGCCTACAGTGGTCGTGGTCTTGCCTTCACCAGCCGGGGTCGGATTGATGGCGGTCACCAGGATCAGTTTTCCGTCAGCTTTATCTGTTTCCTTTAACAGGTTGTAGTCGATTTTGGCTTTATATTTGCCATACTGTTCCAGATACCTGTCGTCAATACCGGCTTTCTGCGCGATCTGCGTGATCGGCAGCATCTCTGTTTCCTGGGCGATCTCAATATCGGTTTTAAATCCCATTTGTGAAGTATCTCCTTTCAGAATCCTATAATGGCATCGGTGTATGTATTATACATGAAAACGGCGATTTGGCAACCTTTTGTCTTTATGCCGGCGCGAAGAAATAAACAGAAAATCTACCAGATTTTCCGCGCGGTATATGCAGAGGCTCTAAATACGTTGAAGCAGAGCATTCCACGTAACAGTTACGCTCATATTTTGTCCAGATTACGGCGATACAGTGCA
>JAFWDX010000335.1 GCA_017515945.1 Blautia sp.
CCTGCTGCTGCTCTTTTTAGGCAGCATCATCATGATCAGCCTGGGCATCATCGGCTACTACATCGCCCGCATCTACCAGGAGGTCCAGGGCCGGCCCAGATACATCATCTCCCGTTCGGTTTAGATTTTGTTTAATCGCGCGATCGCAACTGTTCAGTCACAAGCTGCTTCACAGTTAAGCGCGATCAAATAATGGAAAATGCACCTGATTTTCCACACGATATATGCAGAGGCTCTGAAAATATGGAAGCAAAGCATTCCATGTATCAAGACCCTCTGGTATAACTGTTCGATCATATGTTCTTTCGCAGATACACTGTTTCATATATAAATAATAAAAAGGAGGAAATCACCCATGAAAGTAGGATTCGGCTGTGACCATACCGGTATCGACATGAAAAAAGCCCTGATGGACCACATGAAGGAAAAAGGCTACGAATGCGTTGATTACGGCGCCTTTGACGCCAACGGCGGCAAAGTCGATTATCCCGTTCCCGGCCGCAAAGTCGCCGAAGCCATCATGAACGGCGAAGTGGAAAAAGGCGTCCTCGTCTGCGGCACAGGCATCGGGATCTCCCTGGCTGCCAACAAGGTGCCCGGCATCCGCGCAGCCGTATGCTCCGAACCGGTCTCCGCAGCCCTGGCCACCCAGCACAACAACGCCCACATCATCTCCATGGGCGCCCGCATCGTCGGGATCGAGACGGCCAAAGCCATCGTGGACGCCTTCTTTGACTCCACCTACGAAGCCGGCCGCCACGCCCACCGCGTACAGATGATCGCCGACATCGAGAACGATTACCGCAAAGGTACCGCTCAGTAACAGAGACGCGTTTTTAAAGTAATTGATGTTTGTCACCGCAGTATCTGCAGAGCATCCGCATGCGCAGGCCCCCTGCGCATAAAGAGGCTCCAGCATAAGGAGGAGAATATAAAAATGGAAAACGTTATGATCATGGATCACCCGCTTCTGCAGCACAAGATCTCAAAACTCCGCGACATCAACACCGGCACCAATGAGTTCCGCAAACTGGTCGAGGAGATCGGGATCCTCATGGGATATGAAGCTCTCCGGGATCTGCCCACAGAGGACGTAGAGGTCACGACGCCCATCGAGACCTGCATGACCCCCATGATCTCCGGCAAAAAGCTGGCTGTTATCCCCGTGCTCCGCGCAGGACTGGGCATGGTGAGCTCCATCACCACGCTGGTGCCCTCCGCCAAGGTCGGCCACATCGGCCTCTACCGTGATCCGGAGACCCATGAGCCTCACGAATATTACTGCAAACTCCCCGAAAACATCGGAGAAAGGATCGCCGTCGTCGTGGATCCCATGCTGGCCACCGGCGGCTCAGCCGTTGCCGCGGTAGACTTTATCAAACAGCGCGGCGGCAAAAACATCAAATTCATGTGTATCATTGCGGCACCTGACGGTCTGGAACGCCTGCACAACGCCCATCCGGACGTGCAGATCTACGTCGGCCACCTTGACCGGTGCCTGAATGAGAACGCCTACATCATGCCGGGTCTCGGCGACGCCGGAGACCGGATCTTCGGAACCAAATGAAGACAAAAACCAAAAAGAAAAAGAAGTCATGGCTGGCCAGAAACGGCGTGACCCTGATCCTGGTGGGGATCCTGTTGATCGGGGCCGGCCTGATCGCCTATCCGAGCTTTGCCGACTGGTGGAACTCCTTTCACCAGTCCCGTGCGGTGGCCTCCTATGTGGAGGCGGTCACCGACATGAACGCGGAGGAATATCAGGAGATCATCGACGCCGCCAAAAATTATAATAAAAAGCTTACAAAAAAAGGCGTCCGATGGACCCCGACCAAAAAGTTCCTTAAGCGCTACGAAAAAAGGCTGAACATCAACGGCACCGGGATCATGGGCTACATCAATATCCCAAAGATCAACGTACAGCTGCCGATCTACCACGGCATCGACGAGAGCGTGCTGCAGGTGGCCATCGGCCATATCGAGGGATCGAGCCTGCCCGTGGGAGGCAAGGGCTCCCACTGCATCGTCTCCGGCCACAGGGGACTGCCGTCGGCCAGGCTCTTCACCGACCTGGACAAGCTCGTGGAGAAGGATACCTTCACCCTTACCGTGCTGAATTACACCCTGACCTATGAGGTGGATCAGATCCGTATCGTCGAGCCTACGGACCTGTCCGACCTGCAGATCGTAAAGGGCAAGGACTACTGTACCCTGGTGACCTGCACGCCCTACGGGATCAATACCCACAGGCTGCTCGTCCGCGGACACCGCATCGCCAACGCCAACGGCGAAGCCATGGTCACCGCAGACGCGCTGGTGATCGAACCCGCGTACATCGCGCCATTTATCGCGGTGCCGGTCCTGACGGTCCTGCTGACCATCATGTTTATTACCACTGGTATCCGCATCCGCCGGAAAAGACGTAAGGAAATGGCCGAATAAGTCACATAATTTACCCATATATGAACAATGTGGGCACAAAATGGAAAAAACCTCTGCTTTTTGGCAATAACCCTTGAAATCTGAAACTTTATATGTTATAATGCTGTATCCGGAAGATGGTGATTTGCATCCTGGCGTTGCGAGGGGGTAGCCCGTACGCCTGCTTTTACTTTTTATTTGTTCTCTAAGTATCTATAAAGATGAAGATTTCCCGCTTCCACAGATTCAGACTTATGTATTTATGTTACCCGATATTCGCAACATGAGCGAAGGAGGAGAGACATGGTGTATCGGAAAGACCGCTGCCTCAGGCAGACGGCCTTGATCCGGGTCTGCGCGCTGGCTCTGCTGGCGCTGCTGGCGTTCTTCCCGCTGCGGGAGGCCGCCGCATCCGCGTTTGACCCGAGTGCCGCCGGGAGTATCCAGGTGAGCCTCAGCTATCAAGGCCAGCCTCTGGGCAATGTCGGTATGATTATTTACAAAGTTGGCAGCTACGTCACCGGGGGGGACGGATCGCCGCAGCTGGTGCTTGATGCACCCTATGCCTCGACTGGCCTTGATGTGTCTTCCCTCACAACCTCTGAACAGGTGCTCAACGCTGCGTACCAGCTGACGTCGATAGCCTATGGCAGCTCGGCTGAGACTGCCCAGGAGACCTACGGAGAGGGAGCCTCAGATGATGAAGGGTATATCCATTTCACGGATCTGGAGCCCGGCCTTTACCTGGTACTGAAAGACACCAATATGACTGATCCCTATACGGTCGGCGGAGAGGAGCGGGAAGACCCGGGAGACGTGCGGATCCTTCCCAGCCTCGTGGATGTGCCGAAATGGACGGAGGCCGGATACGTATATGACGTACCCCTCCTGCCAAAGCTGGAGATAGACGACCGCCGCACATCCCTCACCGTGACCAAGTACCTCTACCTGGTGGACATCGAGTCCGACACAGGCATGATCCCGATCATGGCGATGGATACAGAGATCGAGGTTGGACTCTTTTACGATCCGGCGGGCAATCTCCCCGTCGGCGACGACTACACACGGACGATCCACATCACCGGCAGCTCCAGCGGGACAGCGACCTATGACAACCTGCCCGCAGGCACATATTACCTGATGGAGCTGATGGACGGCGATCCGATCCCGGTGGGTGAGATTGTGGTCAACGGGGACGGCATCGAGTTCGCCACCTATATTGACAATACATCGAACACAGGCAACGAGATCCAGCTGGATGTCGGGCAGGAGGCCGAGGCGATGGGCGCCCAGGTCGACAACCTGTACTACGACCTGCCGGACGGCTTCTTTAAGTCCGGCGAGATCTACCTGTACAAGGAGGTCCGCAGAGCCGGACAGGCCATCGAGGTGGACGACACCTTCTACGCCGGCATCTACCATGTAGTCGGTGCCCAGGAGGGCGGACAGGAGGAACTGATCAAGGTGCAGGAGCTCAAGCTCTTTGAGTCCGTGCCGGTCGAGGTGCCCCTGGTCGATGACGATACCACAGGATATACGCTCTTCCACGTGGTGGAGATGACCAAAAACGCCAACGGCGAATACGTGCCCGTGGACGACAGCTTCAGCTACTTCGTCGAGATATCCGACGGAGGCACCGTCAGGCTCCACTATGATGAGCAGGACGACTCCCAGCTGAGCAAGCGCGTCAACATTATCAACAATGTAAAGATCTCGCCGACACCTACACCTACCGTGACGCCGACGCCGGGCGTGACCCAGCGCCAGACATACAGCGGTGGAGGCGGATCCAGTTCCGGCAGTTATAATCCGGGCGGATCCACGAGTGTTACCCAGCAGCCGCCGACACAGGCACAGACCATCAGGACAGGAGATGATACCCCGATCCTGCTGTACGTGCTCCTGATGGCAGCCGCCGCTCTCGCCGCAGGCTTCATCGCCGGACGCAGAGCCAGCCGCCGCAATAAAAAGTGATGGTACGCAGCCGATGAAAGAGGAACTGAAACTCCCTGAGACCATGGAGGAGTTTGAGGAAGCACTCAAAAGAGAGCGGATGCGCGAACGCAACCGCCGGGATTACAACGTGATCCTGCGCAGCACGATCGCCACCCTGCTCTCCGTGGCAGCGGTCGCGATCCTGGTCGCCACCCTGCTCCTTCCCGTGCTCAGGATTTACGGGACATCGATGTCGCCGACCCTGAAGGACGGAGACATCGTGCTCTCCTTAAAAAATACGCAGTTTGACAGACAGGATATCATAGCCTTTTATTACAACAACAACGTCCTGGTCAAGCGGGTCATCGCCCGCCCCGGTGAATGGGTCGACCTGGACAGCGAAGGCAACGTCACCGTGAACGGCACTCCCCTGAGGGAGACATACCTCGTCGACAAAGCCATGGGAGATACGGATATCAAATATCCCTACCAGGTTCCCGACGGCAGGTACTTCGTCATGGGCGACCACCGCTCCGTCTCGATCGACTCGAGGAACACAGCCGTCGGCTGTGTCTCGGAGGAACAGGTGGTCGGTAAGCTGACTTTCCGGATCTGGCCATTCTCCGGATTCGGAAAGATCGAATAAACGGTCTGACGGTATATTATTCCCGTACATTGGTATCCCTGAGGTGGGGGACTCCGGGGTATTTTATGTAAAATATATTCAAGAGTAACCAGGCAACCTGATTCTATTATACAAACCTCAATATTCCGGAGCTGCATCCCCCTGCTCGTCAATCCTCCTGACAGACCCTCCTCATCGCAGAGGTAAAAGGTCCATCCGCACCGCCCTCATTATGAGTAGGGTATGGATGATTGTGGTGGCCAGCCGGTCACACAGAGTGATGCGAGTGGCTTCGGATATGTCGTTACTCGTCGGCAGATGTAAGACTGCGGGTTTTTACTCATTGATTTTCTGGATAGCGTGGCAGGCACGGGTTCTGCAACGTATATTTAGAGGGGGCGCAGTAAATAGCAAAGTGTGTGTAAACGGGGAATGCGGAAGCAGCATACGGCTTGGAAGGCAGGCCGGGCGGTGGAAGCAGGAAGCGAAGTGACTGAGGCGAGTAAACCTTATGTAAGGACAATGAAAGGGTGGTTTATATGGACTTGAGGAAGAAGAAAGAAGCTTTAGCGTTTGCATGGGAAATGTAGCACCAGAGTAGTCTTTTTTACAGGGGACCCTTTCAACGTAGTGAATTGGAATAATAGAGGAGGAATTTAAATGAAACATATTAAGAAGATGATGGCTTTAGCTATTGCCATGGTAATGGTACTGGCGATGGGCACGACAGTATTTGCGGCGGCACTGCCGAGTGGAACAAAAGGCGACGACAAGACAATCACAATTACACCTCCTGAAGGTGTAGACAGTGCAGCATCAAACACTTATACCGTTTATAAAGTGTTCAATGCAACTACAGACGGAACCAATATTAGTTACAAGTCTCTTGACGGAACAGCACCTGCCGGTTTTGTTGTTGATATTCAGAACAACGTTTATCTTGGCACTGCAACTGATGCCGCTACTGGTGCGACTGGAGAAATCCAGATTACTGTTGCAGGTGGAGCAAAAAAATATATTGTTCCGTCAACTGCTGCTGAATTAACGGCTGAACAGATTGCTGCTATTACTGCATACACTGGAAAAGTAGAAGTTGGTACTGTAACAATTACTGGAACAACGGAAACTACAGTTACTGTTCCGGATTATGGTTATTATTACATTACAACATCTACTGGTACTGTTGTAACAATTGATTCTACACATAAGAATGCAGAGGTACAGGATAAGAACTCCGTTCCTGGTGTTAACAAGAAGATCACTGGCGCTAACAGTATCGATGAAGATGGTAAGAAAGCACTTGCACA
>JAFWDX010000336.1 GCA_017515945.1 Blautia sp.
ACCGAACCTGAACCCCTGACTCATCCGTAAACGCTCAGATCTGTGTGATCAGGATCTCGCTCCTGTAACTCCGTGACGCCGAGTCATAATACCTCTTTCCATGGCAGAGCACTCTGACCACCATCCCATCCTTGCGCTCGATATTATGCTCAAGAAATGCAGAGTCTGAGCCGAGAGCGAACTGATTATTCACCTGGATCATATAGTCAGCCCGGTCCTCGGCCGGGATCAGCGCGATCTGATTCATGATCCCGACTGCTTCAGCCCCACTGTAGCCGGTGATCTCCTGAAATCCATCATCCACCTCGATGATCGTATCCTCCAGGTCCAGGAAATAGCGGCTGTAAGACACTGGAAGCGTACTGCCGGTCTCTGCCTCTTCCAATTCCGCCCGACGGAACACACGGATCTCCGGAGCGTCCGTCCTCTCTCCTGCCGCAATGTCAGGATTGTCCGCCAGCATTTTCAGGAATTCCCCGACCAGATACGGATCAAACTGGGTACCGGCGCATCTGCTCAGTTCCTCCTGGGCAACCGCAGGCGGAAATCCCTTGCGATAGGCCCGGTCGTTGACCATGGCGTCATAAGCATCCACGACAGAGATGATCCTGGAAAGGATGGGGATGCTGCTGCCGGCCAGTCTTTCCGGATAGCCCTTTCCGTCCCAGCGTTCATGATGGTAAAGGATCATCCTGGCGATAGGCTTAAGTTCCTCGGAGGACATGGCGATCTGGTATCCTTTTTCAGAGTGAGTCTTCATCACGACCCATTCCCGCTCGGAAAGCCTGTCCGGTTTATTGAGGATCTCCAGCGGTATCCCGATCTTGCCTATGTCGTGAAGCAGGCACAACAGGTTCAGGTCGGCCAGCTGCGCGTCATTGAGTCCGATCCGCTTTCCCAGCAGCGCTCCCATCTTCTGTGTGCGCTGGACATGTGCCTCCGTGTCCGAATCCGATTCCTGCAGTGCCCTCACCAGAGAAGTGATGGTCTGAGAATGAGCTGAAGACGAGCTCAGCAGCTTTTTCACCTGCAGAGTGCGCGAGGCCGTCGCGATCGCTTTGATGATGTTCCGGCTCTCTTCCCCTTCTGTCATTTTCAGACTGCTCCGGGGATAACCGTCCGAACCGATCCGGACGGGATCCGATGTCGCGCTCATACCGTACATGACCGTCCCGTTGCAGGCCTCGATCACCTGACGGACGCAGCCGGCCAGCTCATCCTCGGTACAATGGGAACAGATCGCAAGCAGATGCGCTTCATACCCTCTGACAAAAAAAGCGTCCCTGGGCATATTTGTCCGGATGACCTTTGCCAGATTACGGATGCGCTGATTTCCCACCTCCCTGCCAAATGTGCGGTTGATCTCCGACAACCCAACGATGTCAAAGACGACGGCTGAAGTCGGGTGGTCAAAATTGTAAGGATTTTCCACCGCGAACCTGCGGAAGTTTTCCCAGTGCTGAAATCCCGTCAGAATATCCGTATCGTTGGCCGCATCTGTAAAGACAAACAGATTTCCCGTCACACGTCCTCTGGTATCCCTGAGCCTGCGGAAATCACACCGCAGCGGCTGTCCCTGATTACTCTTACGGTCGATCTGAAGACTGAAGACGTCTTTCTTTTTCACTTCTGCCGGAAGCATGCAGTATTCTTCAAAATCCTCCTGCGACATTCTGTCCTTGAAATCCGCATCCGGGAGAAGTCTCGCAGCCTTTTCATTATACAGGATCAGTTCATTCATATGATCGAACAGAACAATGCCCTGGCCGATGTTCTGAAAGATCGTCATCGAAAGAGTCTTTGGCATGTAGTTCCGCCGGTATTCGAAAGAAGCCCAGTACATGATGTACAGACCGATACTGTACACAAGAATAGAGCAGTCAAGCTGCGTAAAGGTATAGCTGTCATCCATGAAGAGGAACGCCGCGTTGACCACAACAACGATCGTGATGGCTGCAATGATCAGGATATACTGATTTCTGTACTGACGGGGAGTCCCTGATACCTTGATGCACAGAATGATAAGGATCAGCAACACCAGGAAATATGTAAAACACAAATGGACGATATAAGGCGCCCTCATTTCATACGCATAGCGGACAACGCCGTCTGTCCTGCGCACATAATGAACGGCATTTTCAGCAAAAACATTAGCCGCCAGGACTATACTGTCCACTGCCGCGCAGATATTGATGATCATGCGCAGAACACCTGTGGCACGCCGCAGATGAAATCCTGTAAACAGACAGACAAAATGCAGCAGCAGGACCAGCATCCAGTCTATACTGATAAAGTAGACACTGGATGCAACTGACATCTGCCTGTAATTCTCCGTCATGACACTGAACAGATAAGCTGTAGTGACCGTACCCGCCATTACGGCCGACAGGCATAAATAATTGCCGATCTCATCAGCCTGCTGATAAGCTTTACACGCAAAATAGAGGTCGATCACGGCAAGAAGGACGCATATCAGAGTAAACGTTGTTTCAAATGAGTAAAACATGATCAACCTCCTTCCTTCAGCTCTGAATATGTATACTATCCCCAATAATACAGATATATTATCCTTATTTTATGATTTGCAGATGAGAACATTGTAAATATATTGAGAACACTTTGTAAAAAAACCTCGTAACTGTTCAGTCACAAGCTCCTTCACAGTTACGAGGCCAGGCGCAGGCTCCTTTCGTCGCATTAGAAGTGCGCCT
>JAFWDX010000337.1 GCA_017515945.1 Blautia sp.
GTGAGTCAAGGAACCTGTCCCCCTGACTCATTGAACCTGTCCCCCTGACTCCCCCTGACTCCACCTGACTCATTTACCTGATCAGGAATTTAAACACATAGTCTTCTTTTGACGTAAACTGGTACTCCGGCATGACTCCGGGCCCGCAGGCGCCGGTGCCGATGCCCTGCTGGAATCCTTGTATCGTGACGTAGGTGCCGGTGCGGACTTCATCGCTGCGGTGTTTCATGGTAAAGAGCGCTTTGTCCGTATAAGGCTTGATCCCCAGCTCAAAGGGCCGGTCCACAGCTTCAAAGGTGACGCTGGCGGAGCCGTCGGTAAGGGTGACCTGCGTGCAGTCGCAGCGGTTGCCGCTTTCCTGCGGACGAATGTTGGGTTCGGTCATGTCGGCGACCTTGCAGGAGACCGTTCCGATGGGGAACTGTTCCTTCATGTCACAGTAGCTTTCACCGGTGCGGCCGGTGTAGGTGACATCATCAAAGGAGGCATCCAGCCGGAAGCATTTCCCGAAGCGCGGGATACTCCCGCCTCCTTTAACGCAGTGCAGGCGGCTGGTCACGAGGATACCGTCCGGGGTGCCTTCATACAGATCCGTCACGGTATACTCTCCTTTACGATTGGAGATGCCCGTGACGACCTTGTACCCGTAAAGGATCTTTTCAATGGAAAGCACCGCCTCCGTCTGCTCAGCCCAGGGCGCCATAGTATTGCGGAAGGCAGCGTCGGTATCATTGTCCGTGGCCGCCCGATAAAGGATGGTTCCCTGAGGTCCTGCGGTGAGGCGCTGGCCGTTCTCCAGCGTGAGGATCAGCCTGCCGTTATGGAAGGATACATTTTCCGGAAGTGCCTGGCTGCCCATTATCGACGGGACATGCTGCGTCAGCGTCAGCTGCTCTTCCGAAACAATCTCGCCGGTTTTTGTGTCCGTGCAGACCACGACGGAAGACCGGTTTCCGTCCTCCTCCGCGCCTAGCGGAACCTTGATCACGGTGCGGCCAAGAGGCTCCACCTGGGGCGAGACCGTGGTCTGCGTCCCGTCGTTCCACTGGAATGAAAGCTGATAGCGTTCTCCCGGCGCAAAGCCTGTCGTATTGAAGACTTCAAAGGTATCCATCTGTACATGGGTGACCCGGAGCGGCCGGTAGATAAAGCGGATGATCTGCGCACCCGCGGAAGGCCGCCGGTCCGGATAAAAGAGTCCGTCGACGCAGAAATTCCCGTCGTGCTCCCATTCCCCGTGGTCCCCGCCATAGGTATAGCTGCCGTCCTCATGCAGCACGGCGTGATCGAACATCTCCCACACGCAGCCGCCCATGAGATTATCGTATTTGTAAATCTCCTGCCAGTAAGCCTCCGTATTGCCAGGACCGACGCCCATTGCATGGGCATATTCGCACATGAAATACGGCCTGTCGTTCAGACGTTGCTGCTTGCGGGCATGCTCGCCGACCTCATGGACCTTCTGAACCGGCGGATACATCTCGCTCCCGACGTCGTAAGCCTGCCGCTTGCAGTGAATGGCACTCTCATAATGCACCGGCAGAGAAGATTTCGATTTCAGGAAGGCATACATGGCATCCGTATTGTGATAACCGCCGGCTTCATTGCCCAGGGACCACATGATGATGGATGTATTCGCATGGACTTTATCCCGCTGATAGAGACGGATAATACGGTCCATATAATGCGGGGCCCATTTCGGATTATTTGAGATCGAATTGTATGTAGGCGGCAGCTGGTGGGCAAAGGTGCCGTGGGTCTCCAGGTCGTTTTCGTCCACTATGTAGATCCCGTACTCATCGGCCAGCTCCAGCAGGAGCGGATCCGGCGGATAATGGGAGGTGCGGATGGTATCGATGTTGAACTGCCTGCACAGCAGGAGATCCCTCTCGATCTCATCCGGCGTCAGGGTATAGCCGTCTGTGGGGCTGGTATCGTGATGATTGACGCCGTGGAGTTTGATCTTGTGTCCGTTAAGGAGAAAGACGTCCCCGTTTATCTCCACATTCTTAAAGCCGATCCTCTCCTTTATACAACAGGTATCTGTCTCGTAATAGATATCATAAAGAACCGGATCCTGAGCGTTCCATTCCGTCACTGACAGATTTTCAAAAACCACACCCAGCTCTTTGTCCTCCTCCGCCGGCACAGTCTGCACCAGGTCAAGGCCCGGTCCCACCACGCGGAAGGTCACGTCCACAGGGGTAAGCGTCTGCGCGGTCAGGGTAAGGCTGTATCTGTCCCCGTTCTTCTTTGTGGCCGCATCGATATCCCAGATATCCGACGGGTCCGAAACGCGCAGCAGCACATCCCGGAAGATGCCGTTGTTGCGGAACATGTCCTGATCCTCCAGATAGGTCCCGTTGCACCAGCGGTGCACCACCGCCACCAGCTCGTTCTCCCCGCCCTGCAGCTTTCCGGTCAGATCGAATTCCGCCGTATTGTGCGCGCCTTCAGAATATCCGACAAACTCTCCGTTCAGATACAGATCCAGGCAGCTGGCCACACCCAGGAAGGATATGACATAATTTTTCTCCGGATCATCGATATGAAACCATTTACGGTACACACCGACAAAGTTGTACTCCTCCCCCGGATCGCGCAGCCTCGGCGAGATCTTCTGATCCACACCCAGCCAGGAAAACACCCGCCCGGCCTTCTTCGTCGTCGGAATCACAGGAGGCCTGTACGGGAACTGATACCGGATATTGACATAAAACGGCCTGTCATATCCGCGGAACTGCCAGCAGGACGGCACATCGATCGTATCAAAAACCACCGCCTGCGTGTCGAGCTCCTCCGGGAGCAGCTCCGGCCTGGGGAAGAAGGCAAAATCCCAGTCACCGTTCAGGCAGATGACCTTTTCCGATTTATATCGCTTCTCCTTGGGAGTGACGCTGTCTGCCTCCGCCCGGGAGGGGTAGGGGATGAAATAACTGCGGCCGGGCAGTTTGTTTACTTCAAAAACAGAAAAGGTGTGGTAGTTGCTGTTGTTAAGCTTGTACTGCATGTCACGCCTCCCTTCGTGTCTTTATTTCTACATTTATAATTTTATCAGACTATTCGGGGATTCGCAAGAATGAGTCAGAGGGACAGGTTCCTTGACTCATTTTGCCGGATGAATTATCGCATAATCGGACGCCGGGCATTTTAGAACCGTGAGGCGGGCAGAGCCGGATGCATCCCCCGGTGTGACCACGAAAAAACGCCCGAGCCCTTTCCGCTGGCTCTCTAAGAACGCGGGCTATTCGGCCATAGACGACAGCCTCTTA
>JAFWDX010000338.1 GCA_017515945.1 Blautia sp.
GCGGGTCAGCGGCTGTTTCGAAGGGAGTGTACGGAGAAGGTGAGCGGGAGCCGGAAGCAAAAGGCACTGGTGATTGGAGACGTAATGCTGGATGCCTGGCGTTTCGGATCTGTTGAGCGTTTCTCCCGTGAGGCGCTCATTCCGCTCTTTCTGGAGAACGGAGAGCCCGTCTTCAGTCCCGGCGGCGCGGGGAACGCGGCATCTCTTCTGGCAGGCCTTGGCGTGGATACCCGGCTTTGCGCTGTTGTGGGAGATGACGCGGAAGGGTCGCGCCTGATCGCTCTCCTTAATGAAAGAGGCGTGGGCACGGATGAACTGACAGTCCTTCCGGAGAAGTCGACTATGCTGAAGCAGCGGTATTATGACGATACCTTTCATGAGAGGCTGCGGATCGACAGGGAGGACAGCCCGGAGATCACGGCGGAGCGGGAAGAGGAGATCCTTCTCGGGCTCCGGGAACGGATCAGCCGTTACGACATGATTATTATTACAGAATACCGTAAGAGCTTTCTGACAGAGCATTTTGTCCGTGAACTGATCTCGATGGCCCGGGCGCATCAGGTCCCGGTGCTGGTGGATCCGGCGGGGACTGATTCCGCGAGATACCGCGGCGCGATGTTGATCAAGCCGAACCGCTGGGAGCTTGGGCAACTGTCAGGTCTTCCCGCGGGGACGGCAGAAACTGCGGCGGATGCAGCCGCAGAGCTGTGCCGCAAGGCGGAATGCGAATATGTGCTTGCCACGCTGGACGCGGACGGAATGCTCCTTGCGGATAAAAACGGCATGCTTCAGAAAGAAAAAAACAGTCTTCGCCAGAAGTCCGGAAACGGTCCCGGGCTGTCCTACCGCACCATTGGCGCGGGAGACGAGGTTCTGGCACGTTTTGCCGCCGCCATTCTTGCGGGAAAGACTGTTTGTGAGGCTGTGACTGCGGCATGCAGCATTGAAGGGATGAAAGCCTGCGCCGAAAAGGAAGCCTCATTTCTAAATACGAAAGCGGATGTCGTTCCGGCACAGACGTCAAAGGTGCTGGATGACGGCGGGCTGGCAATGCTCGAGCCGCGCGGGAGAGCCGGGAAAAGGCTGGTGTTCACGAACGGCTGCTTCGACATTGTCCATGCCGGACATGTTGCCTGCCTGCAGGAAGCCAGAAGGATGGGGGACATCCTGATCGTCGGCGTGAACAGCGACGCGTCGGTGAGCCGTCTGAAGGGGCCGGACCGGCCTGTCTGGCCCCTTCAGGACCGGATGGCGGTGCTCGCGGCGCTGGAATGTGTGGATTATCTCATTCCCTTCGAAGATGATACGCCCCTGCGCCTGATCGAAAGGCTGCTTCCGGATGTGCTTGTAAAGGGCGGAGATTATCAGCTCCCGGATATTGTGGGCGAGGATGTGGTGCTCAGCCACGGGGGCATCGTTCAGACCGTGCCGTTTCTGGAGGGCAGGTCTTCCACGGCAGCGCTTGCCCGTCTGGGCGGGGATGCGGCGGACAGCTGACAGAAGCACGATTAATACAAGCTGCAGAGGAAAAGAAATGGAAACAGCCGGTAACGAATTCACTTCATCCGCAGAAAGCCCGCGGGAAAAGGACGATTTCAAAGAAAAAAACAAACATTACGATCCGGGGCCCGTTGTCAGAGAGACCGGCATTCCCGGGATCAGAATGGACTTTAACAACGGTTTCCGTCTGAGCCTCCCGGAAAAGAGTAATTACCACGTGAGGGTAACGGATCAGGACTATATGGTAGTCCTGATGGACGCGGACGTCAGTGAATCTTTCATATGCCTGAATAAAAGATATTATATCAATTACCTTGTGGAGCTCTGGAAGGACGGGCGCAAGATCTTAATGCATCATTTCAGCCTTGCGGGGAAAAATGTCAGGATCCCGTTTCCCGTGGGAGGCGGACTCGGAGATGTGCTGGCGTGGTTTCCCTACGCGGAGGAGTTCCGCAGGAAGCACGGGTGCAATATGTACTGCATCATGCCTCAGATCCATTCTGAGATACTGCGTCCGGCTTATCCGGATATCATTTTCCTGACGCCGGATCAGAAAGTCCCGGACTGTTATGCCTCATATTATACAGGGGCTTATACGGATAACTCGTATCTGCCGATCGAGCATCGCCAGAGTGGTCTTTCCCGCAGTATATCCTATATGCTTGGTCTGGGCGGCAGGGAAGTGCGGCCGGTGCTGACTCCCTGTGTCGAAAGACTGATCAGGGAACCGTATGTCTGCATTGCGGCGCAGTCCACCGGACAGAGGAAATATTGGAACAACCCCAGAGGCTGGACTGAGACGGTGGACTACCTGAAGAGCCTGGGATACCGCGTGCTGTGCATCGACAGGGAGCGCAGCCATACTATCTGCGGCCGGGAGAATGTCATGCCTCCCAACGCGGAGGATTTCACGGGGGATCTGCCATTGCAGCGGCGGATCGATCTTCTGGGCCATGCCGACTTCTTTATCGGGCTGTCCAGCGGACTGTCCTGGCTGGCCTGGGGCGCGGGAACGCCGGTCGTGCTGATCTCCGGTTTTACGTTTCCATCTTACGAGTTTTATACGCCCTACCGGGTGATCAATCCGCTTGTATGCAACAGCTGCTGGAATGACAGAAACGTGGAGATGAACCCGCCGGACGGTCTTTACTGCCCCCGACACAAAGGAACGGACAGAATGTTTGAGTGTTCCCGGTTCATCACGCCGGAGCAGGTCATAAAAACGATAGACCGGCTGATGGCGGATCACGGGCTGCCGCGGCGCCGTGTCTGACTTTTTCGGCAGCGCTGAGACAACAGCCCGTTCGTGCTGGCCTGATGCGCCTGCTGTTCAGCTTTACGTATGGTACGCAACAGTTACAACACATAAATCAATCCATGAGAGGAGATCAACATGTTGAAGGAAAGATATGAAAAGCCGGTTATGACACCTGCGGAAAACAGCCTCACAAAGGAGAAATACGAGAGACCGGATATGGACGTTATGGCCTTGGACAGGACCACAGCGGTCATTATCACGAGCGGGCCCATGAGTACCGTCACCGTCGCCCCCACTTCGTACCCTAGTTCTGAGCCTACTGTTTGAATAACAGGAGCTTCCAGGGGTCGCCGGGGAAGCGGGTTCAGGACACAGGGAGAGAAGCATGGATAAAGAAAACAGCGGCTATAATGTATCAGGCCGTCCATATGTGAAAGTACAGAACGGAAGAATCCTGCTGGATCCCGGGCCGATTGTCAGGGAGACCGGTCTTCCCGGCGTCAGGCTGGACTTCAACTGCGGGGTGCGGCTGGAGATCCCGGAGGGGAACTGGCATGTGCGTATCACTGACCAGGATACCATGGCCGTCCTTTTGGATGCGGACGTGAGCGGCCAATCTGTCGGAACAGGTAAGTTTTTTTATATCAATTACCTGGTGGAGCTCTGGAAGGACGGGGAAAAGCTCCTGACGCACCATATGAACCTCGCGGGAAAAAATGTGAGATTCCTTTTTCCGATCGGCGTGCTGGGAGATACGGTGTCTTTTATTCCGGCTGTTGAAGAGTTCCGTCGGAAGCACGGCTGCAGGCCGTACTGCATTGTGGCGAAGGTGCATACAGAATTCCTGACCGCGGCATATCCGGAGATCGTTTTCCTGCCGGAAGAGATGGAGGTGCCGGAATGCTATGCCTCGTACTATCTGTGGACCTCCACGGATAAGAACGACCTGCCATTCGATTATCGTCAGACCGGTTTTGCCCGGTGTATCCCGCTCATGCTCGGGCTGGGGGACCGGGAGTTCAGACCGGTCTTTAAGCCATGTCCTGAAAGGCTGATCA
>JAFWDX010000339.1 GCA_017515945.1 Blautia sp.
GAATCAAAGATTTCCACGTAATTATACCCTCTGGTATGATCGGAGAGCCACACAACGTGAGTTCGAAACCATCCTCACGAAAAACAAAACTAAGGGAGAAAAAATGAAAAACAAAAGTGTATTATTCCTGGTACAGGGAGCTGCGATCGCAGCGATCTATGTCATCCTCACATTTGTGTTCTCCGCGTTTGCATTCGGAGAGATACAGGTCCGGGTTTCAGAGGCCCTGACCATCCTGCCCGTCTTTATCCCTGCTGCCATCCCCGGTCTCTTTGTCGGATGCATTCTCGGAAATATACTCGGAGGCGCGATCCTGCCTGACATCATTTTCGGAAGTCTTGCCACACTCATTGGTGCCCTTCTGACATACCGGCTCCGCAAAAAGCCCAGATATATCGCGGTTCTGCCTCCTATCCTCTCCAACGCCATTATCGTCCCCTTTATCCTGCGGTATGGTTACGGCGTAAATCTGCCCATATGGTCCATGATGCTGACTGTAGGTGCCGGTGAGGTCATCTCATGCGGGATTCTCGGCATACTGCTTGCAAAACTGCTGGATCCGTATGCTTCGAAGATATTCCCCAGTGCCTGACAGTTCTGTCTCAAAACTGAAAATAAATATAGTAACTGTTCAGTCACAAGCTCCTTCACAGTTACGAGGCCAGGCGCGGGCTCCTTTCGTCGCATTGAAAGTGCGCCTGGCCTTGGCTGTTCAACTTTTTTCTCACGCACCTGCCAAGGCACGCCTGCGGTGTCGCAGTAAATGCGAGGTCCTGACTGAGCAGTTACAAAATATAACATATGTCATACAGGGACGATTCTGTTTGTTGTTATGCAACTCACAGAACCGTCCCTGTGTGATTGTCGGCCTTTTTCACGCACCAGTCAGGGGACCCCTGCGGGTGTCACATCCTGTTCGACGTGCTGGCTGAACAGGTTTACCTATTCATCTGCATAAGATGGCTCATAGTATTCTCCGTTAAAGACATAGGTCACATTAGAGTCACCTGAACCCTCTTCCTCCTCAACACTGTAGTTTTCTTCCTCCGTATACTCGGGAACATATGCGGACTCCTCATCAGAACCCGCTTCCGCATTGCCCTCTTCTGAAAAGCCCTCCTCCGGAAGGTTCTCCTCTGAAGGGGTCTCTTCTGAAAGGCTCTCTCCTGAAGAGTTTTCCTGCGCATCCATATTGCCCTCAGCGCTGTCCTCTTCCCAGTCCTGCCTGAATGCCTCTTCCTCCCGGGAGGCCAGCTCTGCTTCCTGCTCCGCCGTGATCCCGGTGACTCCTGTCTGCTGACAGATCACTTTATATACTGCCATCATACTGTCTGTAAGAGTACTTTCATAGACCTGCTGTACAGACAATGCGGCAGAATCATAGTCCTCCTGTGACAGGGAAATATATGCTTCAAACAATGCCTGGAAGCTTTTTGTCCTGTGCTTCTCCTGCAATAATGAAGCAGCCAGCGCTTCAGCTGTATTATCAGACTCCTGCACCTGTCCCTGAGCTCTCGACAGCTCGGCTCCCTGGCTGGAAACGGCCTCCGAATACTGGACGATCTGGCGGTTTGCCTCACGGTAGATCCGTTGTCTTATCGCAGGCACACCGAGCATCCAGAAGGACAGAGCCCCTGCCGCCACACCGAGTACCAGGCTTATAAGAAGAATTCCCCTTGAAGTCTCTCCAAAACCAGATGACCCGGAAGACGGGCTGGTCTCTGCAAAGATTTCATCTCCTTCTATATAAGTACTCCGGCTTCCGAAAAGACCTCTTCGCAGGCTTCCCCTCCGTGCATGTCCGATCTGATCCTCGATTTCCCTGAGAAAGCGCAGCGTAGTCGTATTTGTTTTATCGATCCGGGAAGCCCTCCGCAGGATCCGGCGGGCCTTTGCCCATTCCTTATCCTTCATCAGGATAAGAGCCAGGAGATGATATCCCTTGATCAGCTTCGGGTTCTGAGCCAGCACTTTGCGCAGGCGGATCGCAGCCATGTCCTCATGGCCCTGCCGGGCCAGGGAAAGAGCCTCATTGTATTTACGGATCGTGTCATTTATGTCATCAAGCCTGCCTGCATTTGCCTGAAGCTGCTGTATATAATCGTTTGCCAGGTTTCTGCCCGGCTGCAGGTTCTTGCTGATGACCCACTCCGTCAACGCCGCAACGACCTCACCTGTCTCAAAATAAGCAAGACCCAGGAGATTTCGGGCAGCAATATTGCGCTTGTTGTACGTAAGACTCTGTTTAAGACAGGCGATGGCTCCGGAAAGGTCTCTTACCTGTGCTTTTTCAAGTCCCTGATTATAATAGTACTTAGACAGATAGTTGACCTTTTTCTGAATCAGTACGTTTGCTCCGCAATGCGGGCAGTAATCCGCTGTTCTGTCACTGAGCACCGCACCGCAGTTCATACAATTCATACAATTCCTCCATCATGACGCGAAAATGCCATGCACACACCCCGGAACCATCGTAACTGGTAGCTGTTCAGTCGCAAGCTCCTTCACAGTTACGATGCTGCGATCACTCAGACCTGCGGCGGCGCCCGTTACTCTGCCTGACATCGCGGCTGAGATCCTTGAGAATGTCCAGGATATCCGTCAGCTCTCTGTCATAAATCGCACTCTCCGCCTCCGTCACATCCAGGCAGGGTTCGAATTTTTTCAGCTCTTCATCATAATCGATCATCTGCATTTTCACCTCTATTTGGGCGCTGTATTTTCCAGCGATTGGTATCATACAGCGCATAGCAGGCCCGGTCATAGCTTTTGCTCAAAGCATTATGCGTTGAGCTGTTCGATCTCTGAACCACGGATATACGGTCGAAATCATTCAGCTCAGTACCTGTGATAAGCAGCATGGTCGGACTGACATACACGGTATCATACCACTCTCCATTCAGCTTGATCTGACTGGATGGAGTGAAATTTGTTCCTTTGATATAGTATGTGTGATCCAGGGCTGAAACCAGCTGCAGGGAATCCAGTGTCACATCATATAATCCCAGACGCATCTTTGTCTTCATAAAGGGATTAACACCGTCCGGATAAGAATACTTCTTTCCATATAATATATCGTACTGGAGCATCTCCAGGTCCACCTGATAATTGCGGGAATTGCGCCTCGCCTGGTGATACCTGAATATAGTGCCCTCATGTATGCCGATCCGGTCCAGCACCTCCGCAGCCATCTGATAAGAAGCCAGGTTGACATCCTTTTTCTTCATTCCCATGTTATCCCACATGACATATTCCGTCTGGAAAAGATAACGGTTATTAAGATCCTCCACGGTCAGTCCCATGGTAGGCAGATGATCCCCGTACATCACCAGGATCACATCCTCCGGCCACTCGGACAGCGCGGCTGTCAGTTCACCGACGAAGTCATCCATTTCATGGATCTGATTGACATAATATTCCCATTTAAAGTTCATCTCCTGAGTGGGCGCCCCGGAAACCGTGATCTGCGGATCCTCCAGCACCTGCTCGGATGGGTAGTCACCGTGCCCCTGAACCGAAATGGTATAGATATAATCCGAACCCTCCGTAGAAGAAAGGCATTTATGGATCTCATCCGTAAGGACCCTGTCCCTGACCCAGCCTGTCGGTGTCTGATCATCCTCTTCAGGCATGTATTCCTCTGAAACAAACGTATCAAAGCCAAGGCGGGTAAACACCGTCCGCCGTCCGTAAAAATTGGCTTCGTTATTGTGGATCGCATGCGTAGCATACCCCAGATCCTTAAGGATATAGGCTGCACTCTCGCATGTGGACTCTTTGAGAATGCTCTTATATGGATACTCTCCGGGACCGAAATAATGCAGGCTCATACCTGAGATCGTTTCAAATTCCGTATTGGCTGTTCCCGCTCCCACTGCCGGAACCTTGAAATACCCTGATGAGTATTCCTTCATCAGACGCCTGAAAATCGGGATCGGGTCCTCTGAGAGGTTCAGATAGTTAACCTCCATCGGATCCATAAAAGATTCAAGCTGCAGGAATAATATATTTGGCCTGGAATCCGTCTGTGTTACAAGCAGAGAACTCTCACTTCTCTCGATCCTTCGGATCTCTGCTTCTGAATAATCCCTTGGCTGGCTGATTCCGGTGTTAAAAATAGTTGTAAACAGACAGTATGGATAGCCATAGTCTTCATAGGCAAAAGCAATGTTGCCGAAATAGTTGGAGAGGATCCTCTTTTCGAGAAGCAGATTTGTGCCGCCAAAGTAAAACAGGGCTATCACTCCTGCTGTCAGGGGGAAGACCAGCAGGCGGCGCATCCGCCCCTGATATCTCGGTGCTTTGATCAGAAGAATCAGCATGATAAGTCCAAGGATCCCCAGCAATATAAAGCCCAGGACAGCCTGCCACTCAGGCAGGTATTTTCTGAGCACCGAAAGCCCATCCGTGACAAGTTTCATATCCGGACCCGTAAAGGGAGTAACCCGGTTAGCAAGGATCAGCCCGTTAAGCATTCCCAACAGCAGCCAGAATACTGTCACAAGGATCCTCCAGAACACTCTGCGGCGAATGCAGTGTGCGATCAGCATCGAAGAGAGGATATATCCGGCGTTATATAGAAATACAACAGGATGTTCGGTCATATACGCCCAGGCCGCAGAAACAGAGTGCCTGCTGATCGCTTCGATGATCAGATACAGGAGACAGCTTCCCGCTGCTTCAAGCGGTATCGACAATCTGTTGAATAAATCGTTCCACCTCACGCTTTATCTTCCTTTTTTTATAAAAATCACCGATAAACCATGTCAGGAAATCATGGCACTGAACTGCTGGTCTACCTTTTCCTTCATCTGACGATATTTTTCCAGTTTGTCCCGTTCTGCCTGTACCTTCTGCGCAGGCGCTTTGTCTACAAACCGCGGATTGCCGAGCATGCCTTCACAGCGGGCGATCTCTCCCTCCAGCCGTTTTTGCTCCGCCTGAAGCCGTGCGATCTCCTTTTCCCTGTCTACCAGGTCTTCGAGGGGCAGATACGCCACGGCGCCGGAGGTCACGACCGACACGGCATCATCCCGGATCCCGGTCTTATCCGTCTGTACCTGGATCCCAAGCGCACTGGCAAGATTGACAAAGGATGCTTTAGCCTCTTCAAAGCGGGCGGCTGTCTCTTTGTCGCCGACCACAAGGGTCACATGCGTGCGTCTGCCTGCAGGCACGTTCATCTCGCTGCGGACATTGCGCAGTCCGCGCACGACCTCCTGAAGAGCCGCAACGGTCTCCTCAGCCTGCGGGAAAACAAAATCCTCGCTCCATAACGGCCAGTCGGAGATCATAATGGATTCTTCCTCGGGAAGCAAGGTGCAGTAGATCTCTTCGGTAATAAACGGCATGAAGGGATGAAGGAGCTTCAGTCCCATGGTCAGGGCTGTCCGCAATGTCCAGAGCGCTTCACCGGCCCGGACAGGATCCTCCTCTGCCTTCCACAGGCGTACCTTGGCAAGTTCGATATACCAGTCGCAGAGTTCCTCCCAAAGGAAATCATAGACCTTGGAAACAGCGATCCCCAGTTCGTATTTCTCCATGTTCTCGGTCACTTCGCGTGTAACCGTGTTGATCCGGGACAGAATCCATTTATCCTCGGGGCAGAGCAGTTCCAGGTTCTCAGGCCTCCTGATCTCCTTGCCCTCCAGGTTCATCAGTATGAACCTCGATGCGTTCCAGATCTTGTTGGCAAAATTGCGGCTGGCCTCCACTCTCTCCCAATAAAAGCGCATATCATTGCCGGGTGCATTGCCGGTGATCAGCGTCAGCCGAAGCGCGTCAGCGCCATATTTGTCAATGACCTCCAGGGGATCGATCCCGTTGCCCAGAGATTTGCTCATTTTACGGCCCTGGGAATCCCTCACCAGACCATGGATCAGCACATGATGGAAAGGTGTCTTTCCAGTCTGCTCCAGACCTGAGAAAACCATGCGGATAACCCAGAAGAAAATAATGTCATAACCGGTGACCAGTACGTCCGTAGGATAAAAATACTCCATCTCCGGAGTCTTGTCCGGCCATCCCAACGTGGAAAACGGCCAGAGCGCTGAACTGAACCAGGTGTCGAGGGTATCCTCATCCTGGTGGAAATGCGTCCCTCCGCATTTCGGGCATACGCCAGGCATCTCCCTTGCCACGACGGTTTCACCGCAGCTGTCGCAATAGTACGCCGGAATCCTGTGCCCCCACCAGAGCTGACGGGAAATACACCAGTCACGGATGTTCTCCAGCCAATGCAGATAAATCTTGTCAAAACGGGGAGGGACAAACTGCAGATTGCCATCTTCCAGGGTCTTGATGGCGGCTTTTGCCATTTCATCCATGCGGACAAACCATTGAGGCTTGACCATAGGCTCCACCGTGGTATGGCAGCGGTCATGTGTACCGACACTGTGGCAGTGGGGGACGACTTTTACAAGCAGGCCCAATTCCTCCAGATCCTTGACGATGGCTTTCCTGGCCTCGTAGCGATCCATCCCGGCATATTTACCGCCCAGCTCGTTGATCGTGGCGTCGTCAGCCATGATATTGATCTGTTCCAGATTATGGCGTCTGCCGACCTCAAAGTCGTTGGGGTCATGAGCGGGGGTGATCTTTACACAGCCTGTCCCGAACTCCGGATCCACATACTCATCCGCAATCACAGGGATCTTGCGATCCGTCAGCGGCAGGATCAGCATCTTGCCGACCAGATGGCTGTAGCGCTCATCCTTGGGATTGACAGCCACGGCCGTATCGCCGAGCATCGTCTCCGGTCTCGTAGTGGCGATCTCCACAAACTGCCCTTCTTCACCGTCTACAGGATAATTGATATGCCAGAAAAAGCCGTTCTGGTCCTCGTGTTCCACTTCCGCATCGGAGATGGACGTCTGGCATACCGGGCACCAGTTGATAATGCGGGAGCCTTTGTAGATCCATCCTTTTTCGTAAAGACGGATAAATACTTCCTGAACAGCCCTCGAACAGCCTTCGTCCATGGTAAAGCGTTCTCTCTCCCAGTCAGCGGAAGCGCCAAGCTTTTTAAGCTGGTTGAGGATCTTGCCGCCATACTCTTCTTTCCATGCCCAGGCATGACGCAGGAACTCTTCCCGGCCGATGGCCTCTTTATCAATACCCTGCTCCCGAAGCTTCTCTGTGACCTTTACCTCTGTGGCTATGGCTGCATGGTCCGTACCCGGCTGCCAGAGGGTCTCATATCCCTGCATCCTTTTATACCGGATCAGGATGTCCTGCATGGTTTCATCAAGGGCATGCCCCATATGAAGCTGTCCGGTAACATTTGGCGGCGGGATCACAATGGTAAAAGGTTTTTTATCCGGGTTCACCTCGGCATGAAAATATCCTCTGTCCAGCCATTTCTGGTAGAGGCGATCCTCCAGTCCTTTTGGATCGTATGTCTTGGCAAGTTCTTTGCTCATCGGTCTTTACTCCTCCTTACACCGTGCTGCCGGAAATCTCCCGGCACTATAAGCACTAAAAAATTATAGCTGAGATTATTCAGCCTGACAAGGTTCTTTTTATATCAGCCTCTTTCAGGCCCTGGCTGTTCAACTTTATTCGCACACACCTCGCAGTAAATGCGAGATGCTGACTGAACAATTACCGGGACATATCTTTTTGAGTGAAGCCCAGAGGGAATACCTCCTTCAGTTTATACACCTGATAATCAGTCTCTGTCCTGGCAAGGACCACCTCAAAAACATCCGGATCACAGAATTCAGTGAGTGCCTGGCGGCAGATCCCGCATGGCGGACATAGCTCAAATGTTTCCGCCTCCCGGCGGCCGCCGACCACCGCGATCGCTGTAAAGGACCGTTCTCCCTCACAGACGGCGGTAAACAGCGCAGTCCTCTCAGCGCACTGAGATACGCCGAATGCCGCATTTTCGATATTGCATCCCTCATACACTCTGCCGTCCTCACAGAGCAGCGCAGCGCCTACCTGAAAATCAGAATAAGGCGCATAGGCTTTTTTTCTGGCCGTAAAAGCCCTGCGAACCAGTTCTTTATATTCGATCATTTTGGACTGTCCCTTTCTGTAACCGTTCACTCACAGACTCATTCACAGTTACCTCCTTCGTAACTGTTCAACACAAGCCCGTTCACAGTTACCTCATCTTTTAATGTGTCATATTATACCCGAATCGTTCCCGAAACGCAACGGAACAAAAAAAGACCTGTACTTCGGCAAAGCCGGCATACAGGTCATGGTTTTGTGATTATACCTGAAAGTAATACCCCACGCCCCATTTCGTATGTACATATTTGGGTTCGCTGGGATTCGCCTCGATCTTTTCCCGAAGGCGTCTGATGTGGACGTCCACCGTGCGCACATCGCCCGGATATTCATAACCCCAGACGATATTGAGAAGGTTTTCTCTGCTGTATACCTTGTTGGGGTTAAAGACAAGCAGTTCAAGAACGTCAAACTCCTTTGCCGTCAGGTTGATCTCCCGTCCGGCAATAAAAACGCGTCGGCTCTCACAGTCCATGCGCAGATCACCTACTTCAACGGCTTTTGCTTTCTCTTCTTCTTCCTGGCTGCTGCCGGCGCGCCGCATGATCGCCTTGATCCTGGCTTTTACCTCAAGGATATTAAAGGGTTTGGTGATATAATCATCCGCACCATACTCCAGTCCGAGGATTTTATCCATATCCTCACCCTTGGCCGTGAGCATTACGATCGGGACATTTGAAAACTCGCGGATCTGCTGGCAGACTTCCAAGCCATCCATTTTGGGCAGCATCAGATCAAGCAGGATGATGTCATATTTGCCTGCTTTCGCCTTCTCAAGGGCATCCTCACCGTCATAGGCACAGTCCACTTCCATTCCGTCCTGCTCCAGGCTGAACCGGATCCCCTTAACTATCAGCTTTTCATCATCTACTACCAACACTTTCCTGCCCATATATGTTTTCTCCTTAATCATGTATAATTGTTCCACGCGTATGGCTGTTCAGTCAGCGCCCGGCAATCACTGCAAGGTGCGTGGAGCAAAATTTCGGTGGCCTGCGGATCGCAGGTCAGCCGGCTGTAATATGATCCTTTATCTTTGCAAATATTCCCTCTCCTATACCGGATACTTTTTTTATATCCTCTATGCTCCCGAACGGTCCCGTCGCGGATCTGTAATCCAGGATTGCCCGGGCTTTGGCCTCTCCGATCCCGGACAGCGTCATCAGGCCGGCAAGATCCGCACTGTTAATGTCGATCAGACCCGTGGCAGAAGATAGGGGGAGTTCATCCGCGGCATGACCGGACCCGGTGGCAGCCGGTGATTCCCACCTGGTATCTGCCTGTACCTCGTCCACTGAGGGGACGTAGACCTGCTCGCCATCGCTCAGCACCCGCGCCTGATTGATCCAGGCGGACGCTGCCTCAGGGAGCAAACCGCCTGCAGCCTCAACAGCCTGATAAACGCGGCTCTCTGCAGGCAGCCGGACAACGCCCGGCCTGCTGACCGCTCCGCAGACATCAATAAAGATATCCACAGGCTGTACGTCTCCCGTACTGTCCTCCGATACATACTCCAGCGTAGTTTCCACCGTCTTCTCCTCCTCCATACCGACAAGGAGCTCCTCCTCACCCCGGCCGCAGCCGGACAGTGCCAGTACCTGGAGGAAAAAAAAGCCCGCCAGAATATACGCATGTATATTTGCAATCATTTTTGATGACTGTCTATTCTGAATAGTCACCGTTTTTTTTACTGTATACAGCAAATCGCCGCCTCCCTTCCGGCAGGAACGATTGCCCGTACAGACCAGTAATATTTTACCGAATCATTACAGAATTTACAATAGGGAAAAACATCTATTTTATACTCGCGCGATCAGATAAATGAAAGTATCGTAACTGTTCAGTCACAAGCTCCTTCACAGTTACGAGGCCAGGCGCAGGCTCCTTTCGTCGCATTGAAAGTGCGCCTGGCCTTGGCTATTGAACTTTTGTTCCACGCACCTCGCAGTAAATGCGAGGTGCTGACTGAA
>JAFWDX010000340.1 GCA_017515945.1 Blautia sp.
AACAGTCGCTTCATCCTATATGAAAGCGCCCATGATCTCGAAGGCGAAGGTCCGGTAAAGGACCACGCAGACCAGAGCGAAGGCCAGTCCGACGATTCTTGAGAAGTTCCAGACCTGGCGCATTCTTTTGCGGTTTCCTGAGGAGTAATTGTATGCCAGCAGCGGCATCATGCCCAGGCAGATCCCGACGCCTGTGTTAAGCGGGAGGCGTTCGGCTTTGAGTACGATGCCGATCGCCGCCAGCTGGATATCCCCATGGCCTGCGGAGAGTCTGTTGATCACGATATTTGTCAGGTCAAAGAGCAGGAGGGACAGGCCCGCGGGAATGCCCACGGCAAAGATGGCGCGCATGGATTTACCTGTCGGCATGCTCCGGGGGAATCTGAGCGTCAGGATCGTGGAATTCTTCAGCGACATGTATGTCAGGAAAAAGTACACGAAGGAGACCATATTGGAGATCATTGTCGCCAGCGCGGCGCCCATGACCTGATATCCGTCCGGCAGGATCACAAACATGAAGAGGGGATCCAGCGCGATGTTGAGCAGGCACCCGAGCATCAGTCCCGTGGAGGATCTGGCGGAATATCCAATGCTGCGGATCACGGAGGACATGGTGTTGGACATGACCGCAAACATACCGCCGATCACGATGACAAAGGTCATGTACTGCCGTGAATAGCCGATCGTATTCTCACTCGCCCCCAGGAGTCTGAGGAAGGGGTCCATGGTCAGCAGGCAGATCAGGGAATACGCACCGGCGCAGGCCAGGCACAGCCAGATGCTGACAGCACCGACTTTTCCTGCCTCCTCTTCATTTTTTATGCCCAGGAGTCTGGAAACAAGTGAGCCCCCGCCGACACCGAAGATATTTGCGATCACGATGGTGATCATATAGGCCGGCAGGACCAGGGAGCAGCCGGCCACCATGTAGGGATTGTTTGTCAGTCCTATGAACCACGTGTCCGCGAGGTTGTACAGCAGGGTGATAAGCTGGCTCAGTATGGTCGGCAGAGCCATGACCATCATGGCACGGGGCACAGGCATGTTTTCAAAGATTTCTTTTCTGGAATTCATAATCTGTTGTACTCACTGTAAAAATATCCGTTTATGTGTACGCATAATGCGGTGCGGAGGTCTGGAGGGCCTGACCCCATTGCCGACTCCGTTACCATAATTCCACGCTGCCGCATTGCTCTCCCGCGGTCCAGTAAGCGCGTCCGTCGGCGGGTTTTATGTAGATGTGATCCGCTTGGGGCGCATCCTTATATACCTTTGCCAGGATGGCTTCATGGGAGATTTCCTGTCCATAGTTGCCCTGGAAGAAGATGAGCGGGGCTGTTGCGGAGGGTTCAGGCTGCTCTTCCACGGACGTGGTGGTTTCCGGTACGAAGTCTCCGGCTGCCTGGCCGCTGATGGCCGGCTGCAGGAAGTCTCCGGTATCCTGTCCGTTCATGGCCGGCTGCAGGGAGTCTCCACCGTCCTGGCTGCTCACGGCAGACTGAAGCAAATCTCCGGCGTCCTGTCCGCCCATAGCCGGCTGAAGGACTTCTTCCGGAGACGTCACGGGAGCCAGCACGGGGAATGCGGCCTCCGGTCCGAGGATGCCGAAAAGATCTCCCATCTCATCGACGTCCATGATCCGATTCGTTACCGCAGAGGCATTTTCCAACATGCGTTCCACTTTGTTGTCGAGAGCCACGTCGATGAAGCGGTCCACGTCGATCCCGCGCAGTTCAAAGAAGTAGAAGGGGTTTTCGTCCAGGCGCAGGCCTACGCCGTACATGACGGCGGCGACGTGTTTGCACATCAGTGCCCAGTCAGGGCAGCTGCACATGAAGCTGATCTCCGTGGGTTTGGGAAAGAGGCCGTCCTGCTGGGTGAAGAGATCCTTAAGTTCCTCCGGGAATCTGCCGTAGATCAGATCCTCCATAGTGCGGATCCGTCTGCCGCATTTTTCCAGGATCAACTGGCATTTTTCTTCTGAAAGGGGGCTGATGCGGATCTCAACTTTGTAGGGAACGCGGCGGCTTCCCTGCACACGGGCTTCTATTCTGCCTTTGTGGATCTTCAGATCCAGCACTGTCCCGCTGCGGATGTAGCGCCTGCCTCTTTCGAGCCGGGTCGAGTAGTCGGCGTAGCCTTCCAGATTCCGGCACCACGCCTGCCCCCACCAGCTCTGGCAGATGGGACCGCTCCGCGTCTGCGGAATGGCAGGCTCCATGGTCTGGCCTTTTCTTCTGGCGGAAGACACGCTGGCCTCCGCTCTTCTGCGCAGCTCCTGAACGGAGGGTTGGTTGTATACCGGTATATTGCTCCAGTAATTTCTCATACTCCATTCCTCCTTATGCTTCCAGCCGCATCAGCTTCAGGATCTCCTGGTTGCCCATCTCGGTGATCCAGGCTTCTCCGCCGGAGCCGATGACATTTTCCGCCAGGTCCTTTTTGCTGTTGATCATGGCATCGATCTTCTCTTCGATGGTTCCCTCGGACACCAGCTTATGGACGATCACGTTCTTTTGCTGACCGATCCGGAAGGCACGGTCTGTCGCCTGATTTTCCACAGCAGGATTCCACCAGCGGTCAAAATGGATCACGTGGTTGGCCGCCGTCAGATTCAGCCCAGTGCCGCCCGCTTTAACGGACAGGATCATAAACGGGACATACTCCTTTCCGTTGAACTGTTCCACGAGCTCGGCGCGTTTTTTCACCTGGGTTCCTCCGTGCAGCACCAGTCCCTTTTTTCCGAAGATCGATTCCAGATATTTTTCAAGGGCCGGGATGATCTCTTTGTACTGTGTAAACACCAGCACCCGTTCCCTCTTCTCATAAATCGTTTCGCAGATATCCCGGAGCATCGTGAATTTGCCGCTCTCCTCAGGCGCAAAGGCATCCTGTCCCAGATATTGGTCCGGATGATTGCAGATCTGCTTCAGCTTTGTGATATAAGCCAGGATCAGTCCCCGCCGCTTCATGCCCTTCGTCATCGCCAGCTGGCTTTCAAGCAGGGATACCTGCTGCCTGTACAGGACCACCTGTTTTTTGGAAAGCTGCACATAGTCCAGCTGCTCCATCTTGTCCGGCAGGTCCGCGATGATCCTCTTGTCGGTCTTTAGCCGGCGCAGGATAAAGGGCGATACCATGTTTTTCAGTTTCTGATATCCTTCCGTATTGTGCTCCAGTTCCTTCGCGAACTTACTGAACTCAGTGGATGTTCCGAGCAGTCCTTTATTAAGGAAGTCAAACAAAGACCACAGATTCGCCAGCTCATTCTCGATCGGCGTGCCGGTCATGGCGATGCGGTGCCGGGCGCTGAGTTTCTTGATCGTGCGCGTCTGCAGGGTGCCTGGATTTTTGATCGCCTGCGCTTCGTCAAGGATCACACAATCCCATTCCCTCTCCTGGAGCTTTTTCAGCCTGCCTGCCATGCTGTAGGTCGTAATGTTCAGGAACGCGTCCGCCTGCTGAGCCATCATTTCCATCGTAGCTGTGGGCAGGCCATGGATGATCTGCACCGGCAGAGCCGGAGTAAATTTCGCCGCCTCTTTCTCCCAGTTGCCGAGCAAGGAGGCTGGAACGATCAGCAGGATCCGTTCATCCGGATCCGCGTCGAAGCGGGCCTGCAGGTACGTGAGCACCTGCAGGGTCTTGCCCAGTCCCATGTCGTCGGCCAGGCAGGCGCCGAAGCCCAGCTCAGACATATATTCCAGCCAGGAATAGCCGGTCTCCTGATAGGGGCGCAGCTTTGCGTGAACGTCCCAGGGGACCTCGCGCGTCTCCATGGAGGAGGGCTGGCGCAGTTTATACAGCAGCTCACCCAGCCATTTGCCGTTCGTGATCGTCGGGCCGATGTCGATTTCTCCGTCCTGTGGATTTCTCATGCCGGTATTCATCCGGAGGGCATCCAGCAGGGAAATCTCTCCCTGGTACTCATCCATATGGTCAAGCAGCTCCTGCAGCCGGCCATGGTTGATCTCCACCCATTTTCCCTTGAGCAGCGCCAGACCCTCGGACTGTTCGAGGAGCATGCGGATCTCATCTTTGGTAAGGGTCACGCCATCCACGACAAGGGATGGCTGCATCGTCAGAATCCCGTCAAAGCCCAGGAAGGATGGACGCTGTTCTCCTAGCGTCACCTGGATCGTCACCGAGGAAGCCTGACGCTTCCACCAGGCCGGAACGCGGCAGAGGATACCGGTCTTTTCGATGTCTCTGACCGCTTTCAGGATCTGATATGCCTCCTGGGTCGTGAGCCGCAGCGGATGAAACAGCTCACCTGATTCCATGAATTCTCCGATCAGCGGACAGACCTCTGCCGCACCATTCAGGCAGGAAAGCAGGGTGATCAGCTTGTCGCGCTGTCCTTTATACTCTTCGAGTGCATATGACAGCGGCATATGGCGCACGCTCCCATCTGGCATTTTTGTTGCATAGGTGGCGAGGAAAGCAAAAGGACTATCCTTGCTTTCGACGAGATGAAAGAAAATGCGCTCCGGTACATGCAGCTCCTGGCTTTTCTCCGTAAGGAACAGAGAAACAGTCCCCTCATATGCCGCAATATGGCGGGAAAACACCCTGTCAAGGCGCGAAAACATATCCTTGATCCAGGCTTCATCTATGTATTCAGTCCCAAGGCCGAAGGGAACAGAGTACAGGAGCTTTCTTTCCAGATCCTGTCCGGGTTCCACTCGGGTCTTTTCTCTGAGAAGTTCAAGGCCTGGCAGATTCGTAAGGGCATGTATATATTCAGAGCTCAGCAGATAAAGCCACCGGAAGGATGGCGTCGCCAGCTGAGGACTTTCTCCAAACCCCAGATCGAACAGGGCCTCGAGAGGATCTTCGTCAAAGGCTTTCTTCTGCCGGAGCAGATCCGGCTCATTCTGTGTGTTCAGGGTCTCGACGGTAAAGGAATCTCCGGTGAATATCGCATTAAGGGCAGGAAGAGGGGCGGTTTTTGCTTCAATCATACATTGATATCTCCTTAAAAATATGTTTTTTATTATATGATGTACACCTGATTCTGACAAGGAGAAATGAGTCACGGGGACAGGTTCCTTGACTCATTTTATGAAAATCAAACAGAGTATAGTGGTCCGTCTCAATCAGTTTTAAACATAAAGTGCCAGATTGGCTTTATAGGCAAGGCGGGTGAAGGCGCCATAGCGG
>JAFWDX010000341.1 GCA_017515945.1 Blautia sp.
GCGCAGGCCGGCGATATCCGCAATGATCCCCACGAGCCACGGAAAGATGATCCCGCCGATTCCGCCGAATGCAAGGATGACGCCGACGCTGGCGGAGCTTGTCATTTCTCCGACGCTGGCCACAGCGAGGGGATAGACCCCGGCCAGCGAAAACGAAAGCAGTCCCAGCACGATCAGCGCGGGAACCGCGGAGTGCATCTGCAGGAGGACGAGGTACATCCCCGTCAGACCTGCGCCCATGACAGACAGCGCCTTGAAGGTCTTTACATTCTTAAAAGCGAAGGCCAACAGAAGCCGCGCGATCAACGACATCGTCCACTGCACGGTCACGGTATAAGCCGCTGCCGGTCCGCTCAGGATCTGTTCGCTCTTATAATAAGTAACGACCCAGCCGTTCACGGTATACTCAGCGGCGTTCTGACAGAAAAGCAGCATGGCCAGAGTCCAGAACGTCGGATTTTTCAGAAAGGAATAATCAGTTTTCCTGCCGGCGCCTGCGGCCCCCGAAGCTTTGCCGGGAATGCGGGCGTAAAGAAAGGTCAGCCAGACACCCAACCCCAGTATGCTTACGCCTGCCATCGGCAGATGGGGGTTCTTTTTCTGCAGAAAAGAGAGCAGGAAGGGGCAAAGGAGCGCACCCAGGGAAAACCAGGCGTTCATCAGGCTCATCGCGCTCTGCCTATCCGGCGCATTGTTTCCGACGAGGAGCGTGCATTTGTTTGCCGTGCAGCCCTTGCCGATCCCGGCCAGGAGAAATGCCGCCAGCAGCAAGATCGGATTGCCGGTCAGACACATCAGCAGGTATCCGAGGAAGTATCCGCCCGTGAGGAGCAGCGTCGTCGCCCTTTCGCCCATATATGCTGGAAGCATGCCGGAGGCAAGCAGAGCCGCCATGTTTCCGATGCTCATCGCGGAGATCAGCGTGCCGGACAGACTGAAGCTGAATTGATACAGATCCCGCAGAATGCTGACCACGATTCCTGCGGAGATCGCGCAGAAGCCGCTCAGGAAGAAAGCCGTCATTCCTGCGCGATATTTTCTGGTATCCTGATTATTGTTCAATGAAGTCACAACCTTTCTATATAATGTTTTACTTCTCATCTGCACATGCGATCATCTATCCATCCACATATGGTAATTTTTCACTCATCTGTATAAGGTGATCCCCTGCCCGTCTGACTATTTGATCATTTGCCCAATGGTATTGAAATTATCTGCCTGTCGGTATACTAATGTTTTATTCAAGTATATGTATATGATGATTATTTTCCATCCATATATGGTGATTATTTGCCCATGCCAGTATAGCAGATGAATCGGCCAACGGCAATTTCAAATAAAGAGTTTCTTATCTTATTGTTTTTTTTAGAAGAATGTGATAGAATTATAATAAGCGCAAAGCATCATGTTGATCATGATCGAAACACGTTAATACTATTCAGGAGGACATGTACAATGAAGAAAAAAACACTGCGCGTTTTAGGAGTAGCGGTTGCCACCATGCTGTCAGTCAGCGCTTTCTCAGGCGTTGCGATGGCTGAGGAAGTCCCGGATGCTTCCGGCGATCCCGCCGTCACACTGGTCTACGCAGAGGTTAACCCGCTCGACACCACAGTCGTCGGCCAGGTTGCCACACATTTCGCAGAGAGAGTCAATGAGCTCTCCGGCGGCACGGTTACGATCGATGTCCAGGGCGGCGGCGTTCTCGGTGCTGAGGGCGACTTCTGTGACAACATGATCGGCGGAGTCGGCACCATCGACATGGCCCGTCTTTCCGTTTCCACTCTGACCGGCTACGGCGTTCTGAAATCCGCACTTCTCTGCCTGCCGTTCACCTTCACCAGCCGTGATCATTTCTGGAACTTCGCAGCCAGCGACCTCGCTCAGGAGTTCCTGGATGAGCCCTTTGAGGATGGTCTCGGTCTGCATGGCCTCTTCCTCGGCGAGGAAGGCTTCCGCCACATCTTCACAAACAAAGAGGTCTCCGGACTGGATGATCTGCAGGGCATGAAGATCCGTGTTTCCACCGATCCCACCATGGTCGGCATGATCAACGCCTTCGGCGCCAACGCAACAGTCGTTGCCTACGGCGAACTGTATCAGTCCCTGCAGTCCGGCGTTGTTGACGGTGCTGAGAACCCTGTAGGCAACTACATGGCCAACTCTTTCTACGAGGTTGCTCCGTATCTGTTACTTGACGGACATCAGCTGGGTGTCATCGAGCTGGTCATCACCGACATGGCCTGGAACAAACTGACCGAGGCTCAGCAGGAGTGCATCAAGATCGCTGCCAAGGAATGCCAGGAGTACAACAAAAAGCTCTCCGAAAAGATTGAAGAGGATACTCTTGCAGAGCTCGGCGACAAGATCACCGTTATCGAAGTCGACAAAGCTGAATGGATTGAAAAATGCAAAGACGTTATTGCAGAAGCTACCGCTGACTATGCGGATCTGTATCAGGCCATCGAGGATCTTCAGTGATTCCGATTATGTTCTGAATATACCAGAGAGTCTTAATATGTGAAATCAAATCGTAACTTTAAAGGAGTTTGTGACTGACCAGTTACGGTTTCATGTATTTAAAACCTCTGCATAATACCACGCGGAAATCCGGATATATTCCTCATGTATCTGATCGCGATGGTATAATCATGCCAACATGATGCAGGGAGAGTCCTTCTCTCCCTGCATCTTTTAAAGAGGAGATAAAAAATGAAAGCACTGAAGGTTTTCTATGACTGGATGTACAGGATCGTCCTGTTTATCTGCAAACTGCTCCTGATCGCGGATATCTGCGTTGTCAGCTTCGCGGTGCTCGGGCGCTATGTTCCCTTTATTCCCGATCCGACCTGGACCGAGGAGATCACCCTGACCCTTATGTCTTATATGGCCGTCCTTTCTGCCGCTCTGGCGATCCGCAGAGGCGCGCATATCCGTATGACCAGCTTTGACCGCTACCTGCCCAAAGCGCTGGTTGACATTCTGGACATCCTGGCTGACATCGGTGTCCTGATCCTGGCTGTCATCATGATCGTCGTCGGCTGGCAGTATGCCAACGGCATCGGATCCAAGGGCTTTTATCCCAGCCTTCCCTGGCTGAGCAAAAAGTACATGTATCTGCCGATCCCCATCGCAGGTATCGCGATGCTTATTTTCGAATTGGAGTCACTGTTTAACAACATTCTGAAGTTCCAGGGTAAAGAGCAGCTCGTCAAGAAAGATGAGAGCCTCGAGGAACAGGCGACGAAGGGAGGAAACTGAGTATGAATGCGAGTCTTGCGATTTTTGCCCTTCTGGGCGGGTTTCTGATCCTGGTTCTGTTACGTTTCCCCATCGCTTACGCAGTCGCTCTTGCCTCCATCCTCTGCATGAAGATCTACGGCATGAATCTGGCTTCCCTCTGCCAGCTTATGGTTAAGGGCATCAGCTCCTTCTCTCTGATGGCCGTCCCGTTCTTCATCACCATGGGATGCCTGATGGGCAGCGGCGGTATTTCCGAGAAGCTCATCGACCTGGCCAATTCACTGGTCGGCTGGATGACCGGCGGTATGGCCATGGTTAACATCGTGGCGTCCTATTTCTTCGGCGGCATCTCCGGCTCCGCGGCAGCGGATACGGCCTCCCTCGGCTCCATTCTGATCCCCATGATGGAGGATCAGGGCTATGACAGAGATTTCTCCACAGCCGTTACCATTACCTCCTCCTGTGAGGGCCTGCTGGTTCCTCCCAGCCACAACATGGTCATTTATGCCACCACAGCCGGCAGTCTTTCCGTAGGAAGCCTCTTCCTGGCAGGTTATGTTCCCGGAGCGCTTCTGGCCGGCTCCCTGATGATCGGTTCCTACATTATTTCCAAAAAGCGCAAATACCCGAAGGGTGACAAATTCAGCCTGAAAGTATTCCTGAAACAGCTGAGTGTATCCTTCTGGGCACTGGCCGCCATCTTCATCGTCGTCATCGGCGTTATCGGCGGTGTTTTCACTGCCACAGAGTCCGCTGCCATCGCAGTCATCTACAGTCTGATCGTCAGCGTATTCATTTACAAAGGTCTTGACTGGAAGGGTGTATGGCGTGTCCTGGGCGACTGCGTGGATACACTTTCCATCGTGCTGATCCTGATCTCCACATCCGCAGTTTTCGGCAACTGCCTGACACTGCTGCATGTGCCGGATATGGCTGCCAAAGCGATCACCTCCGTCAGCAGCAATCCCGTCGTGATCGCCCTGCTGCTCAACCTGATCCTGCTGGTTCTCGGCTGCATCATGGACATGGCCCCGATCATCCTGATCGCGACCCCGATCCTGCTGCCGATCGCTGTTTCCATCGGTATCGATCCGATCCAGTTCGGTATCATGGTCATCC
Source organism: Blautia sp. (assembly GCA_017515945.1). Classification (GTDB taxonomy): domain Bacteria; phylum Bacillota; class Clostridia; order Lachnospirales; family Lachnospiraceae; genus Blautia_A. The sequence continues at coordinate 4,363 of JAFWDX010000341.1, forward strand.
TGAACTGTGGTATCGGCCTGCTGACTCCTCCTGTCGGCAGCGTGCTGTTCATCGGCTCCGCCGTGGCCAAGCTGCCCATGGAAAAAGTCGTCAAAGCGACTCTTCCATTCTATTTGTGCATGATCATTTCACTGCTGCTGATCACCTTTATCCCGGAGATCAGCCTGTGGCTGCCGAACCTGTTAATGAAATAAATAACACTTTATTGTATTTCCAAAAGGAGGTGCATTTATGCAGACAGTATATGATTTCGGTAACGGCATGAGACTGGTGGACCTGTCCAAGCTGGTAGATCCGGCTACAGAGACCCGTCGCTGCAAACTGGACCGCTTCAATACCGGCGGCCCCATCCCTGATTTTCACACAAACTTTGATATCATGAGCCATCTCGGCACCCATGCCGAATGCCCTTATCATCATGACGACAACTGGCCTGATGTGACCAGCGTTCCCCTGACCACCTTTGTAGGACGCGGCGTATATGTGGATTTCAAAGAGACCTGCGCGCCCAACAGCCACATCACCGCGGCGGATCTCGACAGAGAGGCCGGCAAGGTACGCGAGGGCGACATCGTCATCATCGATTCCTCCTATAAGCTGAACCCCTTCACCAAGGACACCAATACCGAAAAGGACAAGAGGCTTTTCGTAAACGGCGAGACCGCCGAATGGTTCAAGGCAAAAAAGGTTAAAGCTGTCGGCTTTGGAGACGGCGTATCCATCGAAAACTGCAACGAGGATGTAAAGCCCTTCCATGACATTCTGCTGGCCGAAAACATCGTTTTCATCGAAGTGCTCAAGAATCTGGAGTGCCTTACAAAGGATGTGTTCTTCATGTCCTTCTCTCCGCTGCCGATCAAGGGACTTGATTCCAGTCCTGTGCGGGCTTACGCGATCGAAGGCATCGCAGAGTTTTCCTGATCCCCCGCTACAGCGTGTACACATCGGGAGTCAGCCGTCACGGCTGGCTCCTGTGAATTTCTGAGAGCGGATATACACTTGTGATAAATGAAAACAGAGGCGCTGAATACGTGACCATGGCTGTTCGACTTTGACCCTTCGTCCCTCGCAGTAAATGCGAGGGGCTGACTGAACAGTCGGTTTCCACGTATTCAGACCTCTGATCCAGCTGAACAGTTGCATACAATTGAGCAGTTGCACACAATTCAGGAAGGAACCTTGCAGATATGAAAATAGCAGTCATCGGGGCAGGCGCCATGGGCTCCATCTACGGAGGTCACCTGTCCCTGCAGAATGAAGTTTATATGATCGATACGAATCCGGAAACGGTCCGCATCATCAATGAAAATGGAATAAAGCTGGAAGAAAACGGAGAAGAGCATATCTATCGTCCAAAAGCTGCAACAGATACCACGGGGCTTCCGGAAATGGATCTGATCATTCTGTTTGTAAAGGCTCTCTTTTCCCGTCCGGCCCTGGCAGGAAACCGCGGCCTGATCGGGGATAACACCTATATCCTGACCCTGCAGAACGGCTCCGGCCATGAGCACATCCTGGAGGAATTTGTTCCTGTGCAGCGTGTGATCATCGGCACGACGGAGGACCAGGGTACCGTACTGGGCACCGCGCATATCCGTCACGGCGGAACGGGCGGCACAAACATCGGCATGCTCTGTCCCGATGAGGAAGGCATGCTGCCGAAGCTGAAAGAAACGCTGGATCTGTGCGGATTTAAGGGAAAGATCCACGAAAACATCCAGCAGCTCATCTGGAACAAGCTGTTTGTCAATGTGGCGCTCAGCGCGGTCACGGCTGTTCTGAACGTAAAGATGGGCTTTATCGCAGAGGATCCCCACGCCATGGCCATGTCAAGCCAGCTGCTGCACGAGGCCGTGGAGGTGGCACACGCCATGGGTCTGGAGGCTGACGAGGAGCATCTCCTCCAGGAGATCAAAGAAACCTCGCAGCGGGTACCCGAGGGTATCACCTCCATCTGCGCGGATCTTTCCAAGGGCCGTAAGACAGAGGTCGACACGATCAGCGGCTCTGTCGTGCTGGCCGCCCACAAGGTCGGCGTACCGGTTCCCGCTCATGAGTTCCTTGTGAATATGGTCCATGCCATGGAAGATCGGCAGAAAGGATGATTCATCATGATCTACGGCAACATCAACAATGAGTTTTTTGAACAGCAGGCCGCCGTTCTGCCCAAACCGCTTTGCGAGGCACTGCATTATTTAAAGGGCCAGGATCTGGCCGGACATGAAGCAGGACACTTTCCCATCGAGCTCGGCGGTGTCCCCATGATCCTGCAGGTCATGGATCTGACCACCAGTCCCAGGGAGTCCCATTATCCTGAGATCCATCGCAAATACGTTGATCTCCAGCTCTTTGTCTCCGGCGGACCGGAGGTTCACACTTACTTTACAGACACAGGCGCGGAGACTGTCCGCAGCGATGAGCTGGCTACGGCCCGTGATATTCTCTTCTACGAGAACCGTCCGGAGACTGCAGCGATCGAAAACTGTGTCGTCATGCAGCCCGGCGCCTATGCGGTGTATTTCCCCTGGGATGTCCATATCCCGGGACAGTGTGATGCAGAAGGGCCAAAGGATTATCGCAAGATCGTCCTGAAGGTTCCCATGGACGCCTGCCTGTAAAAACAGCTGATGCCTTCCGATAATTTTCGGAAGGCATCTTTGAGTTATAGCGGAGAGGCTTAATGCGTAGAATTCGTAACTGTTCAGTCACAAGCTCCTTCACAGTTACGAGGCCAGGCGCAGGCTCCTTCGTCGCATTGGAAGTGCGCCTGGCCTTGGTTGTTGGACTTTTATCCCACGCACCTCGCAGTAAATGCGAGGTGCTGACTGAACAGTTACTAGAATTCTTTGATTTCCCGCATTCAGAGCCTAAGAAGCGTGCTAAGACAACGGACCATTTTCCGTATTTTATCATCCAGAATTAACTGCTTCACCGCAGGCATCCCCTGGCAGGAGCCTGTGTCTCCCAAGGTATGCCTTCGGAGTGGCCTCTTAACTGTGAAGCAGCCTGTAACTGAAAATGTTGCGAGAGTTTAAACATGAGGTTTTCTTATGAGAGACAACATACGAAACCGGATATGTGTCAGCGGCTGTCCCGGTGAAGAGAATGGTTACGACACCCAGCTGCTGTATTTCACCTGCTCCTCCCTTTCCAGGGACGACAGATATCTTTTTATGATCACAGACAGAGACGGATCTCCGAATATTATGGTAAGGGATCTGCTCTCCGGAGAAGAAAAGCTCCTTACCCACAATGAAAACGGGCTCATGAAGAGCTACGTCTATTTTGACGCTCAGCCAGGCAAAGGCCTGAGCAAGGCCAGCGTCTGCCTTGACACAGACAGGGCCACAGCCTATTATATCCGGGACAACCGGATCTGCCGCATTGGCCTGGACGGAGAGGAAAAGGAACTCGCGCAGGTACCTGTTGACAGAGTGACTGCCTTTACCCATGTTTCACAGGACGGCCGGCTGCTCTGCGTTCCCATGACAGACGGCCGGGCGCTGGATTATGATCCCGAGACGGAAGGGAGCGGCCTTGACCGGCGGCCTGTATATGATATTGACGGCCGCGTGCAGGCAGAGTCGCTGAACAGCTGGCTCTGCGTGTACGATACGGAGACAGGTACGCTGCTCTATGAAAAGACCGTGCCCAAATGCTGGATCACACATGTACAGTTTAACCCCGCCGATCCCGAAATCATCATGTATAATCATGAATGGTCTTCCTTTGACTGCGGCATCCGCAGGATCTGGATCTATGATCACAGAAAAGACGAGATCCGCCGCGTGCGCACAGAGGGTACGGATACACTGGGCAGCACACGCGGTTACCCCAGAAAAGGGGGAGACTGGGTCTGTCATGAAATGTGGAGCGACGACGGAAAGATCATCATCTACCACGGCGGCTACGAAAACGGACCGGCCATGGTGGGCCGTTATGAGTTATCCACCGGACGCTACTGGGAGATCGCGCTGCCGGATGATTATAACGCCTATGGACATTTTACCATGGATCACGACATGAACCTGGTCTGTGACGGCTACTTTAAATTTCCCGAAGATGTCAAGGCTGTCCGGGAAAACAGTACGGATAACGGGCCGGATCCCCACAAAAAGGACAGCGAGTACATCTCCCGGGTGCTCCCCGACTGGGAAAACGGAACGCTGCAGTGGATCCCGCAATGCAAACATGAGAGCGACTGGCTGGGACAGGATGCTCATCCCCATCCCATCTACTCCCACGCCGGGGACAGGATCTTTTTCAATTCACGGAGCGGGAAGTATGTAAAGGTATATTGCATCGATGTGCAGTAACTGATCGGTCGGTCTAATGGGGTCTGGCCCTCCAAACATTCTGTGAACAGC
>JAFWDX010000342.1 GCA_017515945.1 Blautia sp.
CTGTCCCCGCGACTCCCCGCGACTCGTGATACACCTTCAACATTCCTTGCTTTGATTGCGCAGGCGTATGATATCGCAATTTAGCTGAAATGATACGCCTGGTATCACTAAAAGAGGTGCCCCTCAATGTGCCCTGGATAATTTAGAAAACTTTTAGAATCATCTTGCCCTGTCTATGTTATACTTTTGTCATGGCTGGCATCCGTGTCTTCTCAATCCGGGCATTTCATTTCCCGGTAACCGTTCCATGCTCCTCCTGATATCTGAAAGGAGGATTCCCTTATGAAAAACAGAAAATGGCTGCAGTATCTCAGTACACTTGCCTGTTTGTGCGCTATGCTTTCTTTGACGGCCACAGCAGGCGACAACGTGAGCGGCTACAGTCACAGTTACAGTTACAGTTACAGTCGCAGTACCAGCAACAACTATAATCACAGTCCCAGCTACATCCACAGTCCAAGCTATAACCACAGTCCCAGCTATAACCACAGTCCCAGCTACAGCCACACTTCCAACTATAGTTACAACCCCGGCTCCAACTACAGTCTCTGTTCCAGTCACAATCCCAGCTTCAGCTACAGCATCCTGGCGGAGAATTCCATACCTGTCCGTGGAACAGAGCAGGATGACCCTGCCAGTTTCCTTTCCGATGCACTTACTGGCATACATCAGTCGCTGGCATTGGATGGTCTTTCGGAATATGCAGGAATCCACAGGATTTATGAATATCTGTGCACCACTTACATACTAGATCCGACATGTCCGCAAACCGGCAGCGAAGAATACCTGCTGACCGATTTTCTTCTTGAGGGAAGGGGGAGCGAGCGCTGTTTTGCACTTCTCCTGCAGAAGCTGGTGGAAATGTCCGGCGGCGACGGGTGCATCGTGAGCGGTGCCAGCAAATGCTGGGCTCTCATACGCCTGGGTTCTTTATATTACAATGCTTTTCCGGCCGCGGACGCGGGGAGCATGCCTGATAGATGGGCTTTTTTCCTGAAGGGAGATTCCAGATTTCCATTTTCCGAAATGCGTGACGATAGTTTTTGTTCTGTCGGCTTTCGGACAAGATATCCTGTATCTTTGCAGGATTATCCTCTGCCCACTGTAACGCCCAATCCAACGAAGACTCTGAAGCCGACGAGTACACCGAAGCCGACCGCCACTCCAAAGCCGACTAAGACTCCGAAGCCGACAAGTACACCGAAGCCGACCGCTACTCCTAAACCAACTAAGACTCCGAAGCCGACAAGTACACCGAAGCCGACCGCTACTCCAAAACCAACTAAGACTCCGAAGCCGACCGCCACTCCCAAGCCTACGCCAACTCCAGCCCATGTTCATACATGGGCGGACGTATTTACCATCGATAAGGAAGCTGCCTGTACGACAGCCGGGCGACAGAGTCTGTACTGTCTCACATGCGGGAAGCGGAAGACCGGCAGTTCCCAATCCATCCCTGCTCTTGGCCATGAATGGACAGACTGGAGGGTAATCTGCGAGCCGGATGTTTTCACAAAAGGAAGGCAGGAACGGGTCTGCAGGCGCTGCCAGAAATCACAGTCCAAAGTAATCCCCAAACTGAAAAAATCGCTGACGTTCTCTCCTTCTGAGTTAAAACTGACGAAGGGCGCGACCGGTATGATCACAGTAAAAGGGCTTGCAAAGGGGGATGCACTGGAGCGTGCCAGCTGTAATGAAGCTTATCTCAAAATCACCGGTATTAACGTCACAAAGGGCACCGTAACCGTACGCACACTAAAAAAGGGAAAGACTACGCTTAAAATAATACTGAAAAGCGGGAAAACAGGATCTGTCCGTTTTACGATCCTTCCACGTCCGACAGAGAAAATTTTCCTCCCATCTTCAAGCCTGACACTGTCGGCAGACAAAAATTCTTCCATACACATCGTTATGCTGTCTCCCATTCTCTATCCGAAAGATTCAGATGAGAAAGTGACTTTTACAACGTCTGACAGGGCCACTGTGCGGGTAACCCAAAAGGGGAAGGTCACCGGCGTGAAAGCCGGCTCTGCTTTTATCACTGTCCGGTCAGGAGTGGCATCCAGGACTTTAAGTGTCAGAGTAATCAAATGAGATGGGGCCTGCATCGTCAATACACGCAAGGCGGGCTCAGTTGCCGTAGCTTGCTACGGCAACTGAGCCCAACGCAGCATATGAAGTCAAGATGGTACTTTAAGTTTAGATATGATGGAGATGGACCACTAGAGACCCCACGGCAGATACGCTGCGATGACCGCCAGCAGCACGGCGGGGAGCATGTTCGCCACGCGCAGCATTTTCCCCCAGACAAGATTGACACCGACGCAAAAGATCATGACAGAGCCGATCAGGGACATGTAGTCAATGGCCAGATCCGTCATGACCGGCGCGATCAGGCTGGCCAGGAGTGTGATCGAGCCTTCCAGCAGAAAGATCGGAATCGCGGCAAAGGCCGCGCCCTTTCCCATAGATGAGGTCATCACGGCAACAATGATAAAGTCAAGAACCGACTTGATCATCAGGGTGGAATAGTCCTCCGTGATGCCATCCTGGATGGCGCCTACGATCGCCATGGCGCCGATGCAGACCGTCAGAGATGAGCTGACAAAGGCATTTACGAAGTTTTTGTCCCGGCTGTTGCCGGTCCTGAGCTTCAGCCATTCACCGAAGCGTTCAAAGCCATTTTCGATACCGATCAGTTCCCCGATGACGGTGCCGATCGCCAGACAAAGCACCACCAGCATGGAGCGGCCGCTGGCAAGGCTTTCCCCCTCGATCCGCAGCATCCCCTCCACAGCGCCGGCGATGGCGATGAACAGTACGCTGACCCCGCAGACTTTGTTGAGCGCCTCCTGCTGCTCCTGCCGAAAAAAACGGCCGGTGAAATGCCCGGCCACGCCGCCGGCAGCGACGGCGACGGTATTGATGATTGTTCCTGTCATAGAATTATCCTTTTATTAAATTGAGCTAATGAGTCGAGGGGACAGGTTCCTGACTCACGGAACCAGCCCCCCTGACTCATGAAAGGCCTGACTCTGCCTGCACTCAGACCACAAAGTCGTCTTTTACAGCGGGACGCAGTTTCCAGATACGACCGTTCGCGTTCGGTGTCAGAATGAACCCATTTTCTTCCTCCGTCGGGAAAACGCGGGAGGTAAAAACAGCGTCACCGTCGTTGACAAAGATCTCCACAGAGCTGTGATCGATGAAGATCCGCATATGAGAAAGCGGATTGGCGATCAGATGTTCCCGGATCTCCTCCTGCTCTGTATTAAAACGGTTAATCATCCCCGACCGGTCAATGGTGATCATACGGAATGCGTCATTGTAAGAGATCCGCATGCCGCCTTCGCCGTTCTTTGTAAAGAGCAGCAGTTCAAACGGTCCTTCGCTGATCATGAGCTCCATCTCACACACAGGCGGCAGTGTCCCGTCAGAGGGATTCACCTCCCCGTCTCGCAGGTCGACCAGTTCAGGCAGGGGGCGCTGGATCAGGCGTCTGTCCCGCACGGTCAGCTCACGAGGCAGCGTCAGGCAGCCCTGCCAGCCCTCATCGTCCGTCGGATAATCCCCGTCAGGCAGTCCCATCCAGGCGGTAAGGATCGCGTAGTCCTCGCCCTCCAGATTGGCCGCGCATTCTGCCGCGTAAAAATCAAAACCGAAATCAAGCACGTGAAAGCTCCCGTCCGGCTGGAATGTCAGGGTATCCCAGTCCATGGTTCCCAGCACATAACCGCTGTGACTGGTCGCAGCGCCCCGTCTGGGCAGATAGATATGCTGAGGACAGAACAGCAGCACGTCCTTGTTGCCGATATGCTCAATGGAAGGGCATTCCCACATCTCGCCAAAGTCCTCAAAACCCGGGACCTTGAGAGCGCCTGCAAATTGCCAGCCGTCCGCCAGCGTCGGTGATTCATAGACGAGCGCACAACCCCGCCTGGCTTTGTTCTGCGCACCGAGGATAATAAAGTATTTCTTACGCTCAGGGGAATAGATGATCTTTGGGTCTCTCTGGTGTTCCGTGTACGCCGGATGCGGGCCGAAAAGAGGCCATGGCAGCTTGGATGCACGACCGTCGTCGTACATCTTGACCAGACAGGTATTTGGCCGCCGGGTCCAGTCTTCGTCGCGGTGATTGCCTGTATAAACCAGACACACGGCGTCCTTCGCCGCCAGCGCCGACCCGGAGTAGGCGCCCATATTGTCCATCTCCATATCCGGCCGTATGCACACGCCGACGTTCTTCCATGTCACCAGATCCTCCGACTGGACCTGATACCAGTACTTCAGACCGTGCACGGCTCCCCATGGGCACCACTGGTAAAACAGATGCCATGTGCCCTTGTGCCAGATAAAACCGTTTGGATCGTTCAGCAGGCCGGTGACCGGCTGTACGTGATATTCCTGCCGGTATGGGGACCGGCTGACCTGTTCATACAGATCCCGGATCTGCTCCGGATCCTCCAGGACACGGTAACGTTCTTCAATGGTCCATTCCTTCATAAGCGTTCATCTCCTTCAGGGATTTCCACGTATTTGAATCCTCTCGCATATATTATAACAAATTGCAACTGTACTTTACAATTCACTTATGCAAAAAGCTCCAGTGTTCTTTTGTTATCCTCAGCGGGATCTATATGCATCAACGAAACCGTCCCTTCATATCCCCTTTGCATAGCCGTGAGCAGCCCTTCCTCATCCGGAGGAACCAGCATCCCGCCCCACCGCTGCATCAGCTCATGACATCCCGGCACGTCACAGCAGACGCAGGGAACGTCCAGGAAATCCGCTTCATAAGGCACCACGGGGCATCCTTCATACTCAGAAGGGACCAGCAGCAAATGGCACCGTTTCAGGATCGGCATCGGATTTGAGATTGCCCGGACCACAATGATCCGCTCTTTTACCGGACTCTCCCCGGCTTTGCGCAGCACCTCCTCATAAAGAGGCCCGCCGCCTCCGGCCAGGATCAGCCGGCAGTCCATATGGGTCTGTGCAAACCGCTCAAATGCGGACATCAGCCTCAGGATCCCTTTTTCCGGAGAAAATCGGCCAATACAGATAAATCTCTTTTCATCCAGTCCCAGGATCTGATCAAGTTCCTCTTCAGAGACATTGGCTGTCGTGGAGGGATCAAAGCGGAGCGGCTGCTCTCCTATCCGGCGGATCCGTTCCGGATTCTGGCAGTTGGCCGCCACAAGGACTTCTTCCTTCCGCCCGCTGATAGAGGTCACACTGCCGGCCGCGTCCGCACTGACACAGATTACCCTGGCGCAGTGCCTGTACACGTCACGCAGAAGCGGCCTGCTGACATTGTGCCTGACGCGGATCTCTTCCTCCATATTGCTGTGGACTCCCACCGTGCATGGCACAGGCGCATGCAGCATCAGCGAAAGAATATAGTTTTCATATCCATTGTAATGATACAGATGCGAGAAATCCGTCCCCGGAAAGTGCTTTTCCCATTCCGTCCGGTATGCCCTGGTCAGTCTTTCACGGATTCCCAGGCCGCCGAATCCCCATTTCAGATAAATGGCCTGCGCCAGTCCCGTCACAGGGTCCAGATTCATTTCGCTGCCCAGCGGAAACAGGTCCGCATATTCGGGTAGCCTGTCCATGCGCGACGGATCCTCTTTCACACTCTCTGTCCGGAAGCTGACAAAGTAATTGGTCTTTGACCTGTCCAGCAGAGGATACAGATTGCAGAATGCCGCCGTCACGCCATTCTGCGCCAGATCCCCGGCATACAGCAGGACATTCGGCCTGGTATCTGTATGGATGGAGACCGCTTCACAACGGATCGTGCCCTCCAGCAGCGCGCTCAACGCATCCCTGCTGCCATGCCCGTTCTCCCAGGTCAGATAGCGCTGGCGGAATTCTTCGGTCATATAAGCCGACCGGCCATTCTTGCAGCATGCATTCCCGTCATGAGCATCGCCCGCATGGGCAGTGCTGCCGCCACCATCGCTGCCATAACCGTCTCTCGCATGCAGCATGGCCGCCAGCTCCTGTGCCGTTTCCGCCACCGGAAATGGCAGGTCCGTGACGGGATCCAGATACAGCCCCCGTCCTCCCTCATAGTCCGCCCTGTCATAAGGGAACAGGAAGATCGGCCGGCCGGTACTGGCAAAATCAAAAAATGTACTGGAATAATCTGTGATCAATGCATCGCATGCGTTCAACACCTGACTGGTATCTATTCCCTCCGGAAAGGCTCTGACATGACGCATGCCGGTCAGCTTCATACCCTTTTCCAGCGGATGGGACTTATAAAAGATGCATTCATCATCCGTGAGCAGCGCATCCAGATTCTGCAGCTGTGTGCGGCGCACACGCAGATTGGCTTCGATCTGCTCCGGCGTTCCCTCCCTCCATGTCGGCAGATACGCCAGGAGCCTGATCTTTTCAGCGCCAAGCTTCTTTTTCAGTTCCCTTCCTTCCTCCGGGCGGAAAAAGATGTCATTCCGCGGGTAACCCGTGTGCAGCACGCGGCCGTCATACAGTTTGTCCAACATGTAGGCCGATACCATTTTCTCCTGCATGTACCGGTTCGGGTACAGCAGCAGATCCGCCATAAGAAAATTGCGCATCACATTTCCCATGGAAATCCGTTCGGAAAGATTGTCCTTTCCCATCTTTTTCAGCGGCGTTCCATGCCATACATTCAGATATCTCTGGCCGGGCTTTTTGACAAAACGGCCCGGAAAAGATGTGTCGTTAATGAGATAACCGGCTCTGGAAAGCTCATGATAATATGCCGGTCCGCCGTATCTGACGATCCGCTGCACACGGATCCCGCTGTCTGTCAGTTTGGCGGCAACGCTCCTGCGGACTCCGGCGCCGGCGCAGACGATGAGCCGGTACTGACCCGGATAGCTTTTGACCGTTTCCTTCAGGAGTGCAAGGACGCTGCTTTCAAAAGCTTTTCCCTGTCTGGATTCAAACAGGATCGTATGGGGATCCACCTTGCATCTGTGATAAAACGTATAATACAGCGGATACCAGGAGCCCCTTCTGAGCTTGGTAAGAACTTTTTGTAACTGTTCAGTCACAAGCTCCTTCACAGTTACGAGGCCACACCGAAGGCGTCCCTTGGGAGGCGCAGGCTCCTTTCGTCGCATTGGAAGTGCACCTGGCCTTGGCTGTTCATATTTTGTTCCACGCACCTTGCAGTAAATGCGAGGTGCTGACTGTACAGTTACAACTTGTTTCAGCATGCCCACTCAGTATTGCCCTCCCGCTTTAATGATCTCGTAACTGTTCATTCACAAGCTCCTTCACAGTTATGTGGTCTCTTTGATAAACGCCTCTGTTCTGGCGCAATTGTTCCTGTCACGTACGGGCAGCATCCGGGCTGCACGCGCTGCGCTTTCCGGATCCGGCTGCCAGCACCGCTCCGCGCTCTTTCTGATCTCCTCCGTCAAAGCGGCTCCGTCAGCCGCCCGCGGGCCGGGAAGCTCCGTCTCAAAATCCAGGTAACTCCCTGTGACACGGAGGTAACGATCTGCGTCAAACTGGAAAAATATAACAGGCTTCGAAAGATAACAGGCATCCCAGCACACGCTGGAATAATCGGTGACGAGCGCGCTGCATCCCATGATCAGTTCATCCAGTCTGCGGCTGCCGTAAGGGATCAGATGCACAGGCGTGTCCTTTTCCTGATGAAAACTGCCCAGCATGGACGCCAGCTTGGGATGAATATAAAACAGCAGTTCCGTCCCTTTCTCTCTCAGCATCTGTAAAAACTCACGGTTCGAGAGCAGCGCATTATACACCCTGTAATATTCGCTCTCACGGAATGAGAGTTCATCCGCTCTCTCCAGCCAGCTGCGCCAGGTCGGCATCAGGAGGATATACGGACGTTCCGGATCCCGCCGGTCTTCCAGCATGTCCCACCGGGCAAACCCCAACACCGGAGCCTGCTCCGCGGAATACCCGAAGTTGCGCATGACGATCTCCTGCTCCTTTGGGCTTGTCACGGCGAACCAGGTCATGGGATCGTATCCCTTCTTGCCAAACACCTTGTCCACCCGTTTCAGCCCGGTGACTCCATGCTGCAGGAACAGGATCCTGTGCCGCGGATTGCGGATATCGCGAAAAAGCGGATTCGGCCTGGTCTGCCATAAATATCCGTGAGTACGACTCTCAGAAGCAATATATAAAGGTGAAAGCATCATCAGCAGCATATGCCGCAGACTCATGAAAGCCGTCAGCTGGCGGCCATATTCTTTTTTCAGCGTTTGCCAGCCGGAGGCTCTACGATCCAGCACATAATAAATATGCCTCTTTTCAGACTCCGGAAGGTTTTTCATACACCATGTGAAATATGCAAAGCCATTATCCTGAGCCTGTCCGCAGAATTTCTCAAACACCACGCGCGCTTCCCGTCCGATGCCCATACGGCGCAGGAGCAGTCCCAGCGCCCAGGCGGTCCGTTCCTTCCACCAGACAGCCGCCGTATCGTAAACCGTAGCCGGTCGGACTCTGACCATCAGCCTTTCCCCGTCACCGGCCATGGGAAAAGCCACCAGCTTCCCTGATCCGGCGGATACACTGCCACCCCGCATAAGCAAGGTCCGCCGTATCCCCGCTGTAAGCGGAAGATATTCCTCTGCATCCGATCCGCTTTCGGCCGCCGTCACCTCCCAGTCCCCCTGGGAGAGCGGGATCTGATCCGGAGAAAAGGACAGGGTGATCGTTTTCCCCCGCCGGACACCGGACAGCGGGACTCTCACACCCTCATCTGTCGCCTCTTTAAGGAAAAACTGAAGCCCGTCAGACGCATTCCGGATCTGAAGTACGATCTGCACAGCATTTCTGCGCAGCCTGATCTTTTTTACTGTACAATCTTTCATGGGTTGCATGCCTTCTCAAATACTCCGATTGTATACTCACGCGGCCAGATACATGAAAAATGTATCCGGAGGTCTTCATTGCTGCCCGGAACACTACTGCTCTCCGGGCGAAGTCTTCACTGCTGCCCCAGTTCCATGATCTGCGCATCCATCAGGGAAGCCTCCTCCCGATCGTGCGTAGTCATGATCAGCGTTCTGCCCCGCAGGTATTCCTTTATGTAGACTGCCGTCTGCTCTCTGGTCGTCTCATCCAGCCCCTTAAAGGGCTCATCCAGGAACAGCACGCTCCCGTCCCCCAGACAGGCACGGACGATGGCCACACGCCGCTTCATCCCTCCGCTGAAGGTCCGCACAGGCTTATCCAGGTTTTCCGTCAGACCGACAGCCGCCAGCGCCCCGGCCAGCTCTTCATAGACCGCCCTGCCGGGCAACACGGCTTGCAGGTTCCGCACCGCGCTGAAGCCCTCGCACAGCCTGTCCTCCTGAAAGACCGCGGTCATTTTCTCCGGGATCCCGCTCACCCGGCCCTCATCCGCCTTCTCCAGCCCCATCAGCAGACGCAGCAGCGTGGTCTTGCCGCATCCGGACGGGCCCATCAGAGCCGTCCGGCTCCCGGCCGGAAAGACAGCGTCAAGGCATTCCAGCACGGCGTGCCCGTCATACCTTTTTGTCAGGCCGCTGACGCGGATCTCATTCATTTCGTTATCCATGCTCATAAAACATCAATCCTCAGATCCTCGCAGGGAACGGTTCTGTCCCTCACTCCGGCTTCTCCATTCCCATGAATGAGTCGCGGGGACAGGTTCCTCGACTCATTTTATGAAAGTCAAACAGAGTCTAGTGGTCCGTCTCAATCAGTTTTAAACTTAAAGTGCCAGATTGACTTCATAGCCAAGGCGGGTGAAGGCGCCATAGCGGGCTACGGCAACTGAACCCAACGCAGCATATGAAGTCTGGATGGTGCAAGAACTTTAAATATGATTGAGACGACCCACCAGGGCAAGCACCGCCAGGAGCGCCTTCTCGCAGACAGCAGACAGCAGGACGATCACCACGGCCCAGGCCAGCAGGTCGTCCGTCGCCAGCCAGGTCTTGGCAAGGTACATCTGTTTGCCGATCGATCCCGCCGGCGTCCCGATGATCTCCGCGGCGACCCCCGCCTTGAATGCCATAGGCGCAGCGACACGACAGGCCGCGTTCAGATAAGGAAAAATCCTGGGGATGAGGATATATCGCAGCTTTTTCAGCCTCGTCATTCGAAAGATCAGAGCCATCTCATCCATCTGCACAGTCCGCTCATCCCTGGCTGTCAGCCCTGTCAGCAGATTCTGATATACGACCGGGCAGACCACCAAAAAGGTGATAAAGACAGACAGATTCCGTCCGGACAACCAGATCAGACAGATGACCACGATAGCCGCAACCGGCACTGCCTTCACAGCTGCCATCCACGGCCACAGCAGCGTCCGCACAACACGGGACAGCGCCGCCGCCCCGGCCAGCAGCCCCCCAATGATCAGCCCAAGAAAAAACCCGGCCCCCACATGACGCAGCGTAAACCACACCGAGGATGCAAAGCCCGCTTCACGCACCATCGTAAACAGCCTGTGCAATACAGATAATGGGCTGCACAGCACAATGCTGCTGTCGATGTACACAGCCGCCAGCTGCCATAAAATAAGCGCCAGTAATATGGCGCTTATTTTCTCCAGAAGAGGCCTGAAGCCATTGTGTAATCTTGCATTCATGTTCATACGGAATCAGCCCCTCCCGGTATGATAGTGGAAACATGCCCCGGTATGGAAACGGGGTCAGGCCCTCCAAACATTCTGTGAACAACGTTCATGGTTTGTTCATGGGGTTCCC
>JAFWDX010000343.1 GCA_017515945.1 Blautia sp.
GATTTACCTGCGAGGATGATCCCGCTGGTGTTGCGGTCGAGCCGGTTGCAGACAGAAGGCCGGAAGGTCGCCAGAGAGTCCTCATCCAGGCTCCCGCTGCCGAGCAGATAACGCGTCAGATATTCGACCATGGAAGGCAGGCCGGAGGCATCCGGCTGGGAAAGCACCCCGGCAGGCTTATCAATGATGAGGACGTGTTCATCCTCATACAGGATCCTCTGCCTGAAGGCTTCAATCGTGAGCCCTTCAGGCTCGTCTTTGCAGGTACCTTTCCGCTCCGCTGCCGGGCGTACGTGCACAGCTGTATCTCCCCCGACTCCCGTCAGGCCCTGCCCCTGCATCTTTGAAAGCGTTTCATCGGAAAAAAAGACGCGGACCTGATCCCCGCAGGAGAGCATCTCACTGCCGGCCGCCCTGCCTCCGTTAAGGATGATGTTTTTCTTTCGGAGCATTTTATAAATAAAGCCGGAGGGAGCCTCCCGCAGCAGCTTTTTCAGGTATTTGTCAAACCGCTGGCCCGCTTCGTTCGGGCCGATGATATATTCCTTCATGAATATTCCTTCATGATCCGCATTTCTTCAAAGACACAGATCCAGCAGCAGCCTGCGCACGATCTCATCCCTTGAAAGACCTGGATACCTCTCGTCCTTGCGGTCCTTCAGTCCGGCATGCAGGGAGTCATAGTTTTCATTCATCGAATCCAGTCTTTCCAGGAACTTCTTTTCTGACGTCAGCAGCTTTACATCTGTGCGGTATCCGTTCTTTCCCAACAGTTCCTGCGCGTGAGAGGCGATATACTCCGGATCCACGTCCTTCTGGGTGCTCAGCATCACTACCGTCTGTCCGCAGACAGCAAAGGCATCCAGAAACGCGCTCTTATCATAAAATGTCATATATAGTTCATAGCCCATGGCCAGTCTGCCCTGGTGAGGCAGGATCCTTTCATAAAGGCTCCTGTCCATCGGGCTGCGCATGAGCAGCATGATCAGGTTGACCAGTGACCGGCAGCCGGGCAGGCTTCCCACAATGGCGCCGACGGTCCAGACCGTGTTGCGTGTGCCCAGCCGGTACCAGCTTACGCCGAACACACCCAGCGGGATCACAAACAACAGGACTGTGATCAGCAGACGCCTCTTTTTTTCACTGGCAAAATAGCCGGCCTCTCCTTTGGGCACTGAGCCCTGCGTCAGATACTTTATCATAAGCAGCTGTACTCCTCCTTATGTGCGCTTTCCGGCCTGGCCGGAGTGCTTCCTGGGATGAATATTCCGTATGCTCTTTTTCTTATGCGGTGCGGATCCACCGGATCCTCTGCCGGTTCCCCGATCCGGACGGAGCAGGCATTTCGGCCCGTATCCGACCAGATCCATGCGGTCGGCCTTTTTCAGTCCCTCCAGCACCAGCGTCCGGTTCTCCGGCAGCCGGTACTGCATCAAGGCCCGTTGGATCGCTTTTTCATGTGGATCCCGCGGAACGTAAACCTTTTCACCCGTGAGGGGATGGATCCCGGTGTAATACATGCACGTCGACAGCGTGGAGGGCGTCGGATAAAAATCCTGTACCTGCTCCGGCATAAAGCCCATCCCGTGGACATACTCCGCCAGACGGACAGCGTCTTTAAGCGTGCAGCCGGGATGAGAAGACATAAAATACGGAACGGCGTACTGTTTCAGGCCGGCTTTTGCATTCGCCTGATCAAATTTCCGGACGAAAGCCTGATATACCTGATGGCCCGGCTTTCCCATACATGTCAGGACCCTGTCGCTGACATGTTCCGGCGCGACGCGCAGCTGGCCGCTCACATGGAACCGGACCAGCTCCTCCAGAAAGGAATCGTCCGGATCCTGCAGCAGATAATCAAACCGGATTCCTGACCGGACAAAGACCTTTTTGACCCCAGGCAGGGCCCGCAGGCGGCGCAGCAGCGTCAGATAATCACTGTGATCCACTTTCAGCCTGGGGCATGGCTCAGGCGTCAGGCACTGCCTGTTCGGACAGGTACCTGCCGTGAGCTGTTTTTCACAGGATGGGAAGCGGAAGTCCGCCGTGGGACCGCCCACATCATGGATATATCCCTTAAAATCAGGCTGTCTGGTCATCTCCTGTGCTTCCCTGAGGATCGCCTCATGGCTCCTGCACTGGACGATCCGTCCTTCATGAAAGGTCAATGCGCAGAAACTGCATCCTCCAAAGCATCCTCTGGAGCTGGTCAGACTGAAGCGCACCTCCGACAGGGCCGGCACACCGCCTGCCTGATCATAGGAGGGATGAGCCAGACCTGTATAGGGAAGCGCGTAGACATCATCCATTTCCTGAGTTGTAAGTGGCTTTGAAGGGGGATTCTGCACCACGTATCCCCTGGTCCCGTAGTCCTCCGCCAGTGTCTTTGCATTGAACGGATCCGTATTGCGGTACTGAACGGCAAAGCTGCGGGCATAAGCAGACGGGTCTGCACTCATCTCCTCGTAAGAAGGCAGCAGAACCGGATTCGCTGCGCGTGACAGGTCCTTTGTCCGATAGACTGTTCCCGGGATAAATGTGATCTCTTTCACCGGCAGCCCGCTTTCCAGCGCCTGTGCGATGGCCAGAATGGAATGTTCGCCCATTCCATAGGAGATCAGATCCGCGCCGGAATCCACCAGGATACTGCGCGAGAGTCTGTCAGCCCAGTAATCATAATGAGCCAGCCTGCGAAGGCTGGCCTCGATTCCTCCCAGTATCACCGGCACATCCTTATAGATCCTGCGGATCAGGTTGGTATATACAATGCAGGCCCGGTCCGGCCGCAGTCCCGTCTGTCCTCCCGGAGAGTAGGCATCCTGGCTGCGGCGCTTCCTGGCAACCGTATAGTGATTGACCATGGAGTCCATATTTCCGGCTGAAACAAGAAACGCGAGCCTTGGCCTTCCGAAAACGGCTATACTCTGCGGATCCCTCCAGTCCGGCTGCGCAGCAATGGCAACACGGTACCCGTAGTGTTCCAGAAGCCGGCTGATCACAGCCGTTCCAAAGGAGGAATGATCCACATACGCATCCCCGCTCACATATACAAAATCCGCCTGATCCCAACCCCGTCTGTCCATTTCTTCACGCGTAAGCGGGAGAAAAGCTTCCGAATTTCTCAAAGAAATACCTCCTGAGCCCTGTAACCTTCAGCAATGATATCCAGCTCCTTCTGGAAACGCTGCAGCTGCTGGATATCCTTTGTCTGGAATATTCTGAGAAATTCATCCTGTATCTTTGTGACCTCGCGGGGATTGGAAAGCCGGTAAAGATTTTCAATCGTATTCAGGATGTCGCGTACCAGATTGGTCTGCATCTGAGACGAAACCTGTGCGTCCATGATCTCACTGCGCACCGAACTCATTTCATGATCAAGGGAGATAATGGCGTCCGCCGCATTGCTGAGCCTGTCGGT
This sequence comes from Blautia sp., assembly GCA_017515945.1. GTDB lineage: Bacteria > Bacillota > Clostridia > Lachnospirales > Lachnospiraceae > Blautia_A. Next base: position 3,419 of record JAFWDX010000343.1, read on the forward strand.
CACATGGGGCGGGATGTCGCCTTTGTATTTATACTGCAGCGAATGCTCCACAGTAGCCCAGAAGTTCATGGCCATCGTGCGGATCTGGATCTCCACCTGGAGCCTGCGCGGTCCGTCAAGGGTCTCCACCGTGTAATAAACGATCAGATGGTAGCTGCGGTAGCCGCTTTGCTTGATATGCTTGAGATAATCCTTTTCGCTCTTGACCTGCATGTCCGACCGGGCACGGATCAGGGCCGCGACCGTGTCGATATCCTCTTCAAACTGACAGATGATCCGCACACCCGCGATATCCTCGATCTCCTCCTCCATCCGGTCCAGTGGTATTTCCTTGCGCTGCATCTTTTCCAGAATGCTGGAGACTGATTTCACCCTCCCGCTCACCTGCTCGACAGGAGAATATAGATCTTTGTCTTTATGTTCCTGACGGATATGCTCAAATTTGATGATCAGTTCTTTTACAGCAAGCGCATATGGATCAAGAAGGCTTCGCCATAATTGTATTTCCATAGTCAAGTCCCATCATAGTCTGTAATTGCTTTCTCACAAGCTCCTTCGTAACTGTTATCTTAAAACCCTTTAGTGTAATGCGGCAAGGCTCTCAACCAGAAAATCCCACACACGTTTTACGGAAGCCAGATCCAGTCTCTCCGAAAAGGTATGGATATCCAGGATGTCCGGACCGATGGATACACAATCAAGGTCCGGCATCTGCCTGTAAAACAGACCGCATTCCAGGCCGGCATGTATGGCAACCTCGGCGGGTCTGTGACCATAGAGGCGTTCAAAAACCTCCGCCATTTTTTCACGAAGGGGCGAGTCGCTGCGATAAGCCCATGCGGGATATTCACCGCTGATCTCATATTCTCCCCCGAGCATCATCGTCAGATGCGCGATCCTGTCTGAGAGCGCTTTTTTGCCGGAATTGATACTGCTCCGTATACTGGTTGCGAGACTCAGCTCCTGTTCATCCAGCGTGAGGATCCCCGGATTGTCCGAAGTCTCGACCAGACCGGCGACAGTACCGCTCATCTTGTTAACTCCGTAAGGGATCTGGTGAAGCAGAAAGATCACTTTGGAATGGCTGTTCGGGGCAAGCACCTTACATGTGCCGGTCTCTCCCGCATCTACAGTAATACGGATATCCTCATCGCTCCCGGCGTATTCCTCTCTCAGCTCGCACTGAAGTGTCTCCATGCAGGACTTTACCTCATCGAGGTCATCTTGGCGGATCAGGATCCCGGCTTCGCTGCTGATCGGGATCGCGTTATCCTTTGAACCTCCGGCAAGAGCCCATATGCCAAAGTCGAACTTTTCATCAAGCCTGTACAGGAGTCTGCCCATCAGGTTCACCGCACTGGCACGGATCTTGTCGATCTCAGCCCCGGAATGACCGCCGGTCAGCCCCTCGAGACGGACCTTTATCTTGAGACCTTCTCCGTCAGTCCAGGTGACAGGAAGCGTACTGGTCCCGACAAGGCCGCCGGCGCAGCTGACCCAGATCGAGCCTTCTGCCTCTGAATCGATATTGATCAGACGTCTCCCCTGCAGTACGCTGCAGTCAAATCCCTCCGCGCCGAGCAGGCCGATCTCCTCATCGACTGTCACCAGCACCTCCAGCGGAGGATGAGGGATCGTGTCAGACTCAAGAACTGCCAGCGCATAAGCCACGGCGATGCCGTCGTCTCCTCCCAGCGTGGTGTCTTTTGCAAACAGATAAGTCCCGTCGGTCTGAAGATCCAGCGGATCCTTCAGAAAATCATGGGAAGACTCCGGCCTCTTTTCACAGACCATATCCATGTGTCCCTGCAGGATCACGCCCGGAGCGTTCTCATATCCGGCGGAAGGCGCTTTGCGGATCAGGATATTGCCCATGTCGTCCTGCAGGCAGAAAAGGCCGTGAGACGAAGCAAATTCAGCAAGATAATTGCTGATCGCCGCTGTATTGCCTGAGCCGTGCGGAATGGAACAGATCTGTTCAAAATAGTAAAACACACGCTCCGGATCGAGCGTTTGATATAAAGCCATAAAATTACCTCCTGTACGCAAAAGAGACATCAACAATCAGCTCGTCCCGAGCCATCATCGATGTCTCAATATATTACTGCATATGATTATTCTTCGGGAAGATCATCAAGGGAAAGATCATCATCGTCATCCTGGTCGGTCTGTGTCTGCTCAGAAGAGGAATGATACGTACTGCCGATGGCCGCAGCCTGTGCAGTCTGGGGAGCCAGCTCTGCGCGGTTCTGGTTTACCACATCCAGGCATCCCTGCAGGGCCTCGATGGCTACGCGGTATTTCTCTCCTGCGTTGTCCAGGGTGTCACTGAGAATGCTGCCTATATTGGCCATCATGTCATCCGTGTAAGTAATGGCGCTCAGCCTGATGCTGTTGGCGTCCGAAGTAGCGGAATCAAGGATCTCCTGTGCCTGGCGGTTGGCGGTATTGATCGTCTCATTGGCCTGTGCATAGGCTTTCTGCATGATCTCATGCTGTGTGACAAGCTCTGCGGCACGGGCCTGTGCCTCGGCTACGATGCTGTCTGCCTTTGACTGGGCATCCTCAAGAATGGCATCCTTGTTGCTGATGATCTTCTGATAGCGTATGATCTCATCAGGAGTCTTGAGTCTGAGCTCACGCAGAAGCTCTTCTATCTCCTCTTTATTGACAACGATCTTGGTCGTTGACAGCGGCTGATACTTACAGCTGTCCACATACTCCTCAATCTCTTCGATGATCTGCTCAATCCTGCTGCTCATAATACTTCTCTCCTCCAACCTGTACTGCTTTTATGGACGTACTTTCATATCGGCAGTCTGCCCGATGCTTCTGCCTCATTTGTGAGGCGGTAATTCCTGCAGACGCTTTACCAGAGCATCCGTTATCTGGGGCGGCGCAAACCTTGAAAGATCTCCTCCATAGCGAGCGACCTCTTTCATGATCGTGGAGCTCACATAGGCGTACTCCAGTGAAGTGGTCAGAAATATCGTGTCCACATCCGGAGCCAGAACCCTGTTGGTCTGAGCCATCTGAAGCTCGTATTCAAAATCCGTGACAGCCCTGAGCCCTCTGACGATCACCTTGGCCTGGCATTCTCTCGCAAAACCGATGGTCAGGCCCGAAAAGGAACGGACCTCAACATTTGCCAGGTCTCTGACCGCGTACTGTATCATTCTAACACGTTCTTCTACAGAAAACAACGGACTTTTTGCGGAATTATTAAGTACGCCGACCACCACACGGTCAAATGACACGCTGGCACGGGAGATCACATCGAGATGGCCATAGGTGGCAGGGTCAAAACTGCCTGGATAAACAGCGGTGATCATGGTTTATTCTGCATCCTCCTCAAAAAGACATGCTGGTTTGTCTTGTATTTTTTTGAGCGGATCAACTCATATCCCAGCTCAGACACAGGTCGAAAATCCGCACTGACCGCCTCCTCAATGACGATCAGGGTATCCGCCCTGACAAGCGTCGAAACAGCCAGCTGCTCCAGCAAAGGGTGATACAGGCCTTTGCCGTAGGGAGGATCCATAAAAATGATGTCAAAGGCAGGCCCGCCTTCAAGAACGCGAAGTGCCTGCAGCGCATCCATGCAAAGGATTTTACCATTGTCTGCCAGTTTTGTAAATGACAGATTTTGCCGGATACACGTGCAGGCACGTTTGTTTTTTTCCACGAAAACCGCTTCCGCAGCGCCTCTGCTCAGCGCCTCGATCCCGATCGCCCCGCTCCCCGAAAAAATATCAAGGAATCTGCAGTCCGCAAGCGATGGGCCGAGAATATTAAAGAGGGTCTCCTTGATCCGGTCTGTCGTCGGACGGGTGCCGTCGCCCTCTATGGTCCGCAGGGGCAGACTCCCCGCTTTTCCTGCGATCACTCTCATTTCAGATTTAATCTCCAATCCAGATCACCACGGGCAAGACCCAGTATAAGCAGCTCTGCAGTCGCGATATTGGTCGCACAGGGAATGTTATACTGGTCGCAGCGACGGACGATGGCTCCGATATCCGGCTCCTTGGAATCGATCATGACCGGATTGTAAAACAGGATCACCAGATCCAGATCCTGTCTCTCCACCATCTCCATAAACTGTTTGTCCCCGCCTATGCTCCCGGCCAGGAACTTGTGTACATGGAGGCTGGTCGCCTCTTCGATCCGTCTGCCTGTCGTACCCGTGGCGTAAACCTCATGCCGGGCCAGGATGTTTTTATATGCAATGCAGAAATCTTCGATCAATACTTTTTTACTGTTGTGTGCGATAAGTCCTACGTTCATTCATCAATCCCCCACTCCTGTCCCTGCCATGGACAATTACAGTCTTTCAGAGCACTATAATGCTATGTA
>JAFWDX010000344.1 GCA_017515945.1 Blautia sp.
ATTCGGCATCTGTTCCGGAGAGGAGCACGCTGGGTTCCCGCTCACGCGGCAGCAGCCCGTTTACATTGCGTTCCGGTCTGGGTTCAGGCACTGCAGGCACCGGCCTTGGTTCATCCTATAATGCGCCGAGCTTTAACATGCCCAACTTTAACAATGGGTCCTACAACAGCAAAACACCCACCAGTACAGTACCCAAAAGAGATATTCAGATCCCTGATTTTCTTAAAAACCGTTGATTCGGGCTTGACAAAACATTCTTAGCATGATATCTTACTCAGGTACTAAAAAGAAAGCAGAGTTCCGTACTCTCACCTCAGCACCGTTCATGAGTGACTCGGGTTAATATTCACAGAGCTCCTGACTTTTGTCAGGCGATGATTTATGTGTTTATGTGAAGTGCGGATATTTATCCGCACTTTTTTAGTTGCCGGCTGAGCTTTTTCAGGCTCATCCGGCTTTCAGGGGGCAGCAGTCCGGGATTCCCGGACAGGAGGTATTTTGTCTATCAGGTATGGAGGTACAAAACAATTAGCAATTTAATGATTAACGAACAGATCAGGGACAGAGAAGTGCGCCTGGTCGGCCCGGACGGAGCTCAGCTCGGGATCATGTCATCCCGTGACGCTTATGCCAAAGCACAGGAGGCAGGACTCGATCTGGTCAAGATCGCGCCGCAGGCGAAACCTCCCGTGTGCAAGATCATTGATTATGGCAAGTATCGCTATGAACTGGCCAGAAAAGAGAAAGAAGCCAGAAAAAAACAGAAGACCATCGAGATCAAAGAAGTGCGTCTTTCTCCAAATATTGATACCAACGACCTGACGACCAAGGCTAATGCAGCCAGGAAATTTCTCTCAAAGGGTGACAGAGTCAAGGTCACTCTCCGCTTCAGGGGAAGAGAAATGGCTCACATGGCCAGCAGCAAGCATGTGCTCGATGATTTCGCGGAAAAGCTTTCAGACATTTCCGTCGTCGAAAAGCCGCCCAAAGTCGAGGGCAGGAGCATGACCATGTTTCTGGCGGAAAAACACTGACGCGGCAGCCTGTCTGCCATGTCTTCACCTTCCGTGTGTGCCGGTTCGCCGGTCCGCGGATCATTACACGTTTACAAGGAGGAAATAACAATGCCAAAGATCAAAACCTGCAGAGCAGCAGCAAAGCGCTTTAAAAAGACCGGTTCCGGCAAATTAGTCCGCAACAAAGCATATAAGAGCCATATCCTGACGAAAAAATCTCAGAAGAGAAAGAGAAATCTGAGAAAGCAGACTGTCATTGACCAGACAAATCTGGCAAACATGAAAAAGGCTATGCCGTATCTCTGATCGGATCACCCCGTCAGTACGGACAGACCAGAACCGCAGTGTATCAGCATGTCTGAACATGCAGGACTCTGCCTGTTCAGCGACTCTGCATATACCGCGGCAGCAAATTTCATTTCTCGCTTTATCATTATTGCGAGTATAGAGAATCGACAGGAGGACATATATTATGGCTAGAATCAAAGGCGGATTAAACGCAAAAAAGAAACATAACCGGGTATTAAAGCTGGCAAAAGGCTACAGAGGCGCCCGTTCCAAGCAGTACAGGATCGCCAAGCAGTCCGTTATGCGTGCACTTGCTTCTGCATATGCCGGCAGAAAACAGAAAAAGCGTCAGTTCAGACAGCTCTGGATCGCCCGGATCAACGCTGCAGCCCGGATCAACGGCATCTCCTACAGCCGCATGATGCACGGACTCAAGGTTTCCGGTATCGAGATCAACCGCAAGATGCTTGCAGAGATGGCCGTGAGTGATCCGGAAGGCTTTGCAGCCCTGGCTGAGATCGCCAAAAAAGCTGTAGCCTGAATACTGCAGATAACCAAAAGCCACAGGAAAAGAGCCTGTGGCTTTCCTTTTCTCCCGGAGTCTGCCATTTTTTTCTTGAAAACATTATGACGCAATGTTATAATGTCTACACACTTATTGGAGAGATTCTCCAGGAGAGCCAAAGCCGGCTGGACATCAGGCTCCAGTGGGCTTTTCTTTTTGGGGATTCTCGTGTTTTATAAGGAGGAAAAGAGATATGAAAAATCTGAGAAAAGTACTCTGCGTTACCATGGCGGCTGCGATGACGACAGCTCTGGCACTGCCTGCGGCTGTATTTGCCGATGACACCTTCCATATCGGCATGATCGGCCCCATCACCGGGGCAGCTGCGATCTACGGCAGTGCTGTGGCCAACGCCGGACAGCTGGCCGTTGATGAGATCAACGAGGCCGGTGGTATCGCGGGTTTTCAGGTCGAGTATACCGCTGAGGATGATGAGCACGACGCTGAAAAGTCTGTCAATGCCTACAACTCCCTCAAGGATAAGGGGATGCAGATGCTGCTCGGCACTGTTACCAGCGCCCCCTGTATCGCTGTTGAGGCTGAGGCGGCTGCAGATAATATGTTCCTGCTTACTCCCTCAGGCACGGCTGTAGAGTGTATCCAGGCCGGCGACAATGCATTCCGTGTATGCTTCTCCGATCCCGCTCAGGGTACTGCTGCTGCTCAGTATATCGGCGAGCACGGCCTTGCCGAAAAAGTCGGTGTACTGTACAACAGCTCCGATGTATATTCCACAGGCGTTTATGCCACCTTCCGCGCGGAGGCTGAGAATCAGCCCTTCGAGATCGTCGAGGATCAGAGCTTTACCGATGACAGCAACAAGGACTTCTCCACCCAGCTCCTGGCTTTCAAGGATGCAGGCTGTGAACTGATCTTTGTTCCCTTCTACTATGATCCTGCCTACCTTGTTCTTGGACAGGCTGCTGATATGGGACTTGAGACAAAGTGGTTCGGCGTGGACGGTATGGATGGTATTCTTTCCGTTGAAAACTTCGATACCTCTCTGGCCGAGGATGTCATGCTGCTGACTCCGTTCTCCGTTTCCGCTGAGGACGAGCTCACACAGAACTTCGTTGCGAAATACAAAGAAGCATACGGCGAAGAGCCGAATCAGTTCGCTGCAGATGCATACGACGGCGTTTATATCATGAAGCAGGCCATTGAGCAGGCCGGTGTTACACCCGATATGTCTTACTCCGAGATCTGTGACGCCCTCAAGACGGCCATGACCGAGATCGAGTTCACAGGTGTGACAGGTACGATCACATGGGATGCTTCCGGTGAGCCCACCAAAGCCCCGATGGCTGTCGTGATCAAAAACGGCGCTTATGAGTTGATGGATTAAAAAAATACCTGCTGACATGGATTGTCAGGGGGTTGCGTCTGCAACCCCCTGTTTTTAAAAATTCTGACAGACTTTTTGTTCCTGGTCGGTTTACAGAGGTGACTTATGAGATTTTTATTTTATCTTATCAATGGCATCAGCCTTGGCAGCGTATATGCCATAATCGCGCTCGGATATTCCATGGTTTACGGCATTGCAAAAATGCTTAATTTCGCCCATGGCGATGTCATCATGGTAGGCGGGTACGCGGCGTTTACCAGCGCTGTGACACTCGGCCTCCATCCGGTTCTTTCCATCGGGGTCGCGATTGTGGTATGTACGGTGCTCGGGGTGATCATCGAATCAGTCGCCTATCGCCCCCTACTGGAGGCCTCCTCCTCCCTCGCCGTGCTGATCACTGCGATCGGCGTGAGCTATTTTCTGCAGAACCTTGTCCTGCTGATCTTCGGTTCAAATTCCAAAAGCTTCCAGTCACTGATCCGGATACCGGGTCTGAGCCTGGCAGGCGGGACGCTGGTGATCAGCGGCGAGATGATCGTGACCATCGTTGCATGTATCGTGATCATGCTGGCCCTGACCTGCTTTATCAATCGTACAAAGATGGGACAGGCCATGCTGGCCGTTTCCGAGGATAAGGGTGCGGCTCAGCTAATGGGGATCAACGTCAATGGTACGATCGCGCTGACCTTCGCCATCGGGTCAGGTCTCGCAGCGATCGCCGGGGTGCTTCTGTGCTCGTCTTATCCTTCCCTTACGCCATATACCGGCGCCATGCCCGGGATCAAGGCCTTTGTGGCCGCTGTTTTCGGCGGCATCGGATCCATTCCCGGGGCATTCCTGGGAGGCATCCTGCTGGGGATCATTGAGATCTTCGCCAAGGGCTATATTTCTACCCAGTTGTCGGATGCCATCGTATTCGGGGTGCTGATCATCGTCCTTCTGGTCAGACCGACAGGCCTTCTGGGCAAAAAGATTCAGGAGAAAGTATGAGGAGGGCCAAATGAAAAACAAAAAGTTCAGAAGCAATCTGATAACCTATGGGATCGTCATTGCCGCATTCGTGATCGTACAGGCACTGCAGAATGCCGGCAGGCTTTCCAGCCTCATGACCGGCATGCTGGTACCGATCTGCGTATATGTGGTACTTGCCGTTTCGCTGAACCTGGTCGTGGGCATTTCCGGAGAACTGAGCCTCGGTCATGCTGGCTTTATGTGCGCGGGTGCCTTCTCCGGCGCTCTGTTTACCAATATTGTAAAAGAGAATCTGACCATCGGCCCCCTGCGCCTGGTGCTCGCCATGCTGATCGGATCCGCGGTGGCCGCACTTTTCGGACTGGCGATCGGTATTCCGGTGCTCCGGTTGAAAGGAGATTATCTGGCCATCGTGACGCTGGCTTTTGGTGAGATCATCAAAAATGTCATGAATATTTTCTTTATCGGTCAGGACTCCAACGGTTTCCATTTTTCCACGAAGGATCAGTTTTCGCTGAACATGGAGCCCGGCGGTAAGGTACTCCTCAGCGGACCGATGGGTATTACCGGTACGCCCAAGGACGCCACATTCCTGGCGGGTGTCATCCTGATCCTTGTCACTCTTTTTGTGGTGTTAAACCTGATGGACTCCAGAACCGGCCGTGCGATCATGGCCATCCGTGACAACCGCATCGCCGCGGAGTCCATCGGTCTGAACATAATGAAACACAAACTGCTTGCGTTTACCGTTTCCGCGGCTCTGGCCGGGGCTGCCGGTTCTCTTTACGCACACAATCTGGCTACACTCCAGGCCAAAAAATTTGACTATAATTTTTCCATTCTTGCCCTTGTTTTTGTAGTCCTGGGCGGGATCGGCAATATCCGCGGTTCTGTGATCGCGGCGATCGTGTTGACAGCGCTGCCGGAGATGCTCAGAGGTCTTTCCAATTATCGTATGCTGATCTACTCAGTCATCCTGATCGCCATGATGCTGTTTACATGGGCACCCAGAGTACTGGAGTGGAGAGAACGCCATTTCGGCCGTTTCCTCGGCAAAAAGATCAAGGAGGTGGAGTGAGATGGCAGACATGCTGGAAATCAACAATCTGGGAATATCCTTTGGCGGCCTGCGTGAGGTAGATGATTTTCATGTGAACATCCGTCAGGGAGAGCTGTACGGCCTGATCGGCCCGAACGGGGCAGGCAAGACGACAGTCTTTAATCTGCTGACCGGTGTATACCGGCCGGATGAAGGAAAGATCCGCCTGGACGGACAGGATATCACAGGCAAAAAAACGATCGAGATCAACAAGGCAGGCGTTGCCCGTACCTTTCAGAATATCCGCCTTTTCCACCAGATGAGTGTGCTGGACAATGTTAAGGCAGGCCTGCACAATCACTATCATTATTCGACAATGTCCGGCATTTTACGTCTTCCGGTCTACCGCAGGACGGAGAAAGAGATGGACGAACGGGCCCTGCACCTGCTGGAGGTCTTTGACCTTGCCGGGGAGGCGGATTACCTGGCAGCCAACCTGCCGTACGGTAAACAGCGCAAGCTGGAGATCGCCCGGGCGCTGGCGACGGATCCCAAGATGCTGCTGCTGGATGAACCGGCAGCCGGAATGAATCCGAATGAGACGGCGGAGCTGATGGAGACGATCCGTTATGTCCTGGACCGGTTCCATATCACCATCCTTCTGATCGAGCATGATATGAAGCTTGTGTCAGGGATATGCGAGAAACTGACTGTTCTGAATTTCGGACGGGTGCTCGCAGAAGGCCCTACTGCGGAAGTGCTTCACGATCCGGAGGTCATCAAGGCATATCTGGGAGAATGAACAGGAGGGATGGAGCATGGCATTACTCGAAGTTAAGGATGTCCAGGTCTTTTACGGGATGATCCAGGCACTCAAAGGAATTTCCTTTGAAGTCAACGAGGGTGAAGTCGTAGCCCTGATCGGCGCCAACGGCGCGGGCAAGACCACGACCCTCCATACTGTCACAGGCCTTATGCATGCCAAAAAAGGCAGCATTATCTATAACGGGACAGACATCACCCATACGGCTCCTCACAAGATCGTGAGCATGGGCATGGCCCACGTGCCGGAAGGAAGGCGCGTATTCGCAAACATGACTGTGTTGCAGAATCTGCGTATGGGGGCGTATACACGTTCAGACAAATCAGAGATCGAAGGTACCCTGGAGGCGGTTTATAATCGTTTCCCGCGGCTGAAAGAGCGGCAGAATCAGGTCGCCGGGACCCTGAGTGGGGGTGAACAGCAGATGCTCGCCATGGGCCGGGCGCTGATGAGCAGACCTTCGATCATCCTGATGGATGAGCCGTCCATGGGTCTGTCGCCGATCTTTGTCAATGAGATCTTTGACATTATCCAGAAGGTGAGCGAGAGCGGCACCACGGTACTGCTGGTTGAGCAGAATGCCAGAAAAGCCCTGTCCATCGCAGACCGGGCCTACGTACTCGAAACCGGCAAGATCATTTTGTCCGGCGCCGCTTCGGAGATGCTCACCAACGAAGAGGTTCAGAAGGCATATCTTGGAGAATGAAAGGAGGCAGACAAAATGGAGCATTTTGTAGTAACGATCGCCAGGCAGTATGGCAGCGGCGGCCGGCAGCTGGGTGAAATGCTGGCTAAAAGACATGGCATCCCGTACTATGACAGAAATATCATTCAGATGGCCTCTGATGACAGCGGCATCAACAGTGAGCTCTTTGGCAGGGTAGATGAATACACCAGCGCAAAGCCTCCGATCTTCGGGCGTACAGGCGTGTATACCGGCGATCTGATCCCCCCGCAGGACAGGGATTTCCTTTCTGATGAAAATCTGTTCAATTATCAGGCAAAGGTGATCCGGGAACTTGCTGAAAGAGGTTCCTGTGTGATCATCGGCCGGTGCGCAAATTATATTCTTAAGGACTACGATTATGTCCTTCGTGTGTTTATCCATGCGGGGTGGGACTATCGTATGAAAAGAGCATCGGAAAAGTTGAGCATGTCTGAACACGAACTCGAAAAATTCCTTAAAAAAGATGACAAGCGCAAGATGGATTACTGCCTGCGTTTTACCGGAAAAGAGTGGTTCGACGCGACTCAGTATGATCTCTGCCTTGACAGCAGCAAGTTTGAGCTTGAAAGATGCGTAGAGGAAATTGAATCCCATCTGCATCTGTGATGAGTGAATATGGACTTATTTGAATATGCAAAAGCCAGGACGCTGGAAAAGGAATCGCCTCTGGCATCACGTCTGCGCCCCACCACCCTGGATGAAGTGGTGGGGCAGCGTCATATCCTGGGCAGGGATAAGCTCCTGACACGGGCGATCAGGGCGGATAAACTGACCAGTGTTATTTTTTATGGACCTCCGGGAACCGGAAAAACCACACTTGCCCGGGTGATCGCGGGCACGACCCGCGCGGCTTTCACACAGGTCAATGCGACTGTAGCCGGGAAAAAGGATCTGGAAGAGGTCATCAGTCATGCAAAACAGGATCTGGGCATGTATGGGAGGAAAACGATTCTCTTCATCGATGAGATCCACCGCTTTAATAAGTCGCAGCAGGATTATCTGCTGCCCTTTGTTGAGGACGGCACGGTCATCCTGATCGGCGCCACCACGGAAAACCCATATTTTGAGGTGAATGGGGCTCTGTTGTCTCGATCTGTGATCTTTGAACTGAAACCGCTTGAAAAAGAGGACATCCGGATCCTTTTGGAGCGCGCCGTTTCTGATCCGGAAAAGGGAATGGGCAGCTACAATGCCGAGCTGACAGAGGAGGCCGCGGATTTTCTGGCTGATATGGCCGGAGGAGATGCCCGCTCAGCACTCAATGCCGTGGAGCTTGGGATCCTGACGACTCCCAGAGGAGCGGACGGGAAGATCCATCTGACCCTCGAGGTGGCTGCTGAATGTATACAGAAAAGGGCCGTTCGCTATGATAAAGATGGAGACAACCATTATGATACGATCTCTGCTTTTATAAAGAGTATGCGGGGATCGGATCCGGATGCCGCAGTATATTATCTGGCGAGAATGCTTTATGCCGGCGAAGATGTGAAATTTATTGCCAGGCGTATTCAGATCCTGGCTTCGGAGGACATCGGCAACGCAGACCCGATGGCGATCTGTGTAGCCCAGTCTGCTGCCGCAGCCGTGGAAAGGGTAGGCATGCCTGAGTCACAGATCATCCTTGCACAGGCGGCCACGTATATGGCCTGTGCGCCAAAGAGCAATTCGGTGGTCAACGCGATCTCTGCCGCCATGGATTCGGTCAAAAACGTGCCTGCAACAGTACCTGTCCATCTCCAGGACGGCCATTACCATGGGCATGAAAACCTTGGTCATGGGATCGGGTATCTCTATGCGCATGATTATCCTGGTCACTATGTCCGGCAGCAATATCTGCCCGATGAGATCAGGAATGAACGGTTTTATATTCCGGGAGAGCTGGGATATGAAAACGAGATTCGCAGCTATCTTGCAAAGATCCATACAGAGGAACAAAAAAATGGAGAATGAAATGGGAGAGCAGGATGGAAGAAATACTAATGGGGTATAAGCTGGCCATCCTTCATACGCTATGCAATATACATGAGTCGGCAACCCTGTCCCAGTTATGTGATGTCCTGTTGGAAAAGCTGTTTACCAATTATTTTCATCTGCAGCAGGCACTTGCCGAACTGGAAGAGACCGGATTTGTCATAAGGGAAAAACAGAATAACCTCACACTTTTCAAGGTGACCACTCAGGGCAGGGACGCCTACGTCTATCTCGAAAAGGATCTCTCCGCCGATATCCGGCATCAGATCCTGGACAGACTTCATCAGCTGGAACTGGATAAGCCGCTTTCAATCCGGGCAGTGGCAGATTATGAGACGACGATCACCGGCGGGACTCAGGTTCACTGTATCCTGCTGGAAGGGATGACCAGGATCATAGACATGCACCTGTCCGTGCCCGGGCAGGAGGCTGCCCAGGCAGTAGCCATGCAGTGGCCTCATAAAGCGAGGCAGATCTATGAAAAGCTCATGGAAGAACTCCTGTGAGCCATAATTGATCAGGCAGATTCTCCATGTATACACGCGCGGGTCAACATATGAGATACTGACTGAACAGTACCTGTTCAGTCAGTATCTCACATCAGTTATTCAGGGTCATCCTGTGGTTTATCTTCATCAGGAATATAATTGTCAAATATCCTTACCAGGAACCATGAGTTGATATAAGCAATCCCGGATACGCCGACCAGCAGGGCAAGGGGAATGATGATATTCTGTGCCTGAGCCGGACCGAAGAAAAAGGCCACAAACGGGAGCACCGAAACAAGGATCATCAGCAGCGTATATGGCAGGTGGCGGATCGACATCAGGAATGCATTGACGAAGGTATTGCGGATCGAATTATAAAACTTGGCCAGTACCGGATAGATATAGGTAAAGACCATCAGATAAAGCAGAAGGATCATCAGCATCAGGATGTAAAGCACTCTGGCGGGCATCCCCTCTATGTTTCCAATGATCGAAAAATCAATATAGAGAAGAAAAGCAGCAGCAAGCATGATCAGATTGATGATGAGTCCCTGTCTGAAGTTCTGTTTAAATGACTTCCAGAAGCCTCTGAGCAGATAGGATTCCTCATTGCGGATCATTTTCATGGTCATGTAAAAAAGTGCTGTAAGTGCCGGCCCGATCGTGACGACGGGGATAAAGAACAGGAGACAGACGAGGTTGAGAATGATCAGGTCTGCAACTCTGCTCATAAAAGTAAAAAACTTATTATCCATATTGAAAAAACGTTCCATAATGATTACTCTCGCTTTCTTTTTTTATTCAGTATAGTCATTTCTGCATGAAACTGCAATCATTTGTTGGAAAAGGAGTATCATGGAAAAACTGAACGCATTAAACCGCGCATTTGATAAAGCCTTTGCCCACACCGCAACTAAAGAGACGCTGATGGATCTTCTTGCCTGTATGGGGGAAGAATTGGGATGTGACAGGATCGCTATTTTTGAACTCAGCGCAGATGGCATCTGCAACAACACTTACGAATGGTGCAGATCCGGTATCGCGAGAGAAAAAGAGCTGCTGCAGGGGATCCCTGTCAGCCGTCTGGATTCCTGGAAGGAGCGGCTGTCCATGGATGAGGTCCTGCAGATCGAGGATATGGAGAGCATCCGTTTTACGGATCCTGATGTATATGATCTTTTCCATTTTCAGAACGTGCATTCCGTCATTGTATCCAAGCTGGCGTTTCACCGCAAGGGTTTGGGTTTTTTTGTCCTTGAAAATCCGGATTCCGGAATGATTGAAGATGCCGGGATCATCCTGCCGGGCATGCGGTATATCCTTTCGTCGCTGGTTTATTCGGACAGTCTTGTCCACAGACTCGAGAGGATCGGGTTTACCGACCGCCTTACAGGTACAGGAAACCGGGTGAGCCTGCAGAATATGCTGGAGAACATCGGACAGGATTCATCCATTGGGGTGATCTATTGTGAATGCATCGGATGGACAAGGCAGATCGCACTTCTCGATCATATGAAGGAAGAACACCGGCTCCTGCGGACAGGCCAGGTCCTGTGTGATATCTTTGGTGAAGATGTGGTTTTCCGGGTGGGATCGGAGGAGTTTCTGGTCCTGTGTGAGGGAGAGGAAGAGAGTGGCTTTGCGGATATGAAGAAGCGGCTGTGCAGCATGCTGACCGAGCATGATCTGCTTTGCGCCGTTTCAGCTTTGTGGGATCCGTCCGGCGGCGCACATTGTGATGCTTTGATCCGCCAGGTCCATCTGATGAACTGCAAAGAAAAAAAAGTCCTGACAGCAACCCATCCTCTCTACCATGCGGATGAAATGCCGGATGAATGGAGCAGTGGAGATAAGGCTGCCATCACACTCAACCGGGGAGACAAATTTTTCCGTCAGGCAGAAACGTTTCTGGGAGAGATTTATGACAGCCCGGTGCTGACGGCAGTCGTGGATATCAATTACTTCAAGCTGTATAATGATATTTTCGGCAGGAAAGCCGGGAGCCTGCTCCTGGAACAGACTGCCGCGGCCATAGGAGAGAAGGTCGGACAGTATGCAGGAGTGGCCGGATATCTGGGGGGTGACAATTTCTGCCTGATGATCATCCCTCCGGTAACATCCACCCCTGAACTGACAGGGTTTATCGAAAAGCTGTTTACGGATATCCGCTTTGCCGACGGTTTTACACCGGCAATGGGCATTTATCTTTCCACGGATCGGCAGGAAACCATGATCACCATGTATGATCGGGCCCTCACGGCTTTGGCACAGATCAAAGGCAGCTACATGGATCATTTCTGCTTTTATGATGCCAGCCATTTCCAGCATCTGCGGGAGGACAAGCTCATGCTGCTCGACATCCGCAGTGCGATCCCTCGCGGCGAATTTGTGTTTTATCTGCAGCCGCAGGTGCACGAGCGGACAGGCCGGATTATCGGAGCGGAAGCACTGGTGCGATGGAATCGCCGGGACCAGCTGATCCCCCCTGGCCGTTTTGTCCCGCTGCTGGAAAAGACCGGTTATATTTTTGCGGTAGACACTCACGTGTGGGAACAGGTCGTGCGCTGGATGCACGGCCGTCGAAAAGCGGGCCTGCCTCTGGTGCCCTGCTCTGTAAATGTATCCAGGGTGGATTTTTATTTCACCGACGTTGCGGAACATTTCATCAAACTGCTGTCAAAATATGATATTCCACCGAGATATCTCGGAATCGAGATCACTGAAAGCGCCTTTACGGATAATATCGACAGTATCCTGGAAGCCGTCCGCAAGCTCCATGATGCCGGCTTCCGGATCATGATGGACGATTTTGGCAGCGGCTCGTCCTCCCTGAGTATGCTTCATACCATGCATCTGGATGTCCTTAAGACGGACGTACGCTTTATGAGCAGCCAGAATACGGATAACCGGGCAGTGAGCATCGTGGAATCGGTGATCAGCATGGCCCATATGATCGGGATGCTGGTGGTGACGGAGGGTGTGGAGACGCCTGAACAGAGGGACAACCTGATGGCGATCGGCGATAACTATGCCCAGGGCTTCTATTTTTACAAGCCGATGCCCGTCGCCGAGTTTGAAAAACTCCTGCAGGATCCTGATAAGCTGGGGGATTCTCCATGGAACCATGAAAAGCTCCTCTCGAACAGACTGGGTTTCAGGGCA
>JAFWDX010000345.1 GCA_017515945.1 Blautia sp.
AGCTCCATGCAGATCTGCTCGAGTCCGCGCAGCACTTTGTGAGTCCGGGTGTCATTGCTGTCTTCCTCATATGTGGTGTCCTGCTGCATGCGATTGTCTTTCCATATTTTTCCCCAGAGCCGGAACATCTTTGCCCTCCTTGACATGCCGTAAGTCTCAGAGGAAGAACTGAAGAAAGAGACAACTGAGTTCTTCTTCCGTGACGTCCGGCTTTGTGATATAGAGCATTATAATGCTGCCCTATGAAAAAGTCCAGCAGCGTCCCGGAAAGTCTTTTTGTTGAAATTCGCGGGTTAATCTGTTATTGTATCCATTCAGGGGACTGTTCAGCCAGCATCTCGCATTTACTGCGGGATGCGTAAGACTAAAGTTGAACAGCCAAGGCCAGGCGCACTTCCATTGCGACGAAAGGAGCCTGCGCCTGGCCTCTTAACTGTGAAGGAGCTTGTGACTGAACAGTTATTTTGTCAGAAACGGAAATCAAAGCAGTGGAAGGCGTCTGCCTGCACCGCAGCCTGTGGCTGAACAGGCACGCGGCTTCCTTGCGGATTGAGAGTGAAAGGAAATGCCTATGAAACGATACACTGGCGGAGTCTATCTGAAAAACGGCATGGATCTGATCCCGGAGGAGGAACTCTCCTTCCCGGCAGATCCGAGAGAAGCGGCAAAGGGAACGATCGCCTGGTCGATCCTGAATGCCCATAATGTATCCGGAAATATGGAGAAGCTCCAGATCAGATTTGACAAACTTACTTCCCACGATATCACTTTTGTCGGGATCATTCAGACTGCGAGAGCCTCCGGGCTGGAAAAGTTCCCGATCCCCTATGTGCTGACCAACTGCCACAATTCTCTGTGCGCGGTAGGCGGTACGATCAATGAGGACGACCACATGTTCGGACTCACCTGCGCCAAAAGGTATGGCGGAGTCTATGTGCCTCCTCATCAGGCTGTCATTCATCAGTTCGCCAGAGAGATGATGGCTGAGAGCGGCAAGATGATCCTGGGATCGGACAGCCATACCCGGTATGGGGCACTCGGAACCATGGCTGTCGGTGAAGGCGGGCCGGAGCTGGTCAAACAGCTCCTGGAGCAGACCTATGACATAAACATGCCGGGCGTGATCGCCGTTTATCTCGAGGGTGAGCCCCGTCCGGGCGTCGGACCGCAGGATGTGGCGCTGGCGCTGATTGGAGAGGTATTCTCAGATGGCTTTGTCAAGAATAAGGTTCTTGAATTTGTAGGACCGGGCGTGGCGGGACTGAGCGCAGATTTCAGAATCGGGATCGATGTCATGACGACGGAGACGACATGTCTCTCCTCCATCTGGCAGACCGATGGCAGGATCGAGGAGTTCTATGCCGTTCATGGCCGCCCTGAGGCCTATAAAGAACTCAGACCGGCGGATCTGGCCTGGTACGACGGCTGTGTAAGGATCAACCTGAGCGAGATCAGACCGATGATCGCCATGCCCTTCCATCCGAGCAACACCTATACGATCGAGGAGGTTCAGAGGAATCTTCCCGACGTGCTCGCGGATGTGGAGAAGCGTGCCCTCGTGAGTCTGGACGGAAAAGTGCCTTATTCTCTGCACGACAAGATCGTGGATGGGAAGCTGTATGTGGAACAGGGCATCATTGCCGGCTGCGCGGGAGGTGGTTTCGAGAATATCTGCGCCGCGGCGGACATTTTGAAAGGTAAGAGCATTGGTGCAGACGCCTTTACGCTGAGTATCTATCCGGCGAGCACGCCGATCTATATGGAGCTTGCCAAAAACGGGACCCTTGCGACGCTGCTTCAGTCCGGAGCGGTCGTCAAGACGGCTTTCTGCGGTCCGTGCTTCGGAGCCGGAGACACTCCCGCCAACAATGCGTTCAGCATCCGCCACAGCACCCGCAACTTCCCCAACCGGGAGGGCTCTAAGATCCAGAACGGGCAGATCGCCTCTGTGGCGCTCATGGACGCGAGATCCATCGCGGCAACGGCGGCCAACAAGGGCTTCCTTACATCTGCAGAGGAATACACCGGTGAATATTCAAATCCGCGGTATTTCTTTGACGGGACGATTTATGCCAATCGTGTGTTTGACAGTCACGGTAAAGCGGATCCGTCTGTGGAGATACAGTTCGGTCCGAATATCAAGGACTGGCCGAAGATGCCTGCACTGGCGGATAATCTGATCCTGAAGGTGGTTTCCGAGATCCATGATCCGGTCACGACCACGGATGAGCTGATTCCTTCCGGAGAGACATCTTCATACCGTTCCAATCCGCTGGGCCTGGCTGAGTTTGCGCTTTCCAGAAAGGATCCCGCCTACGTGGGCAGAGCAAAAGCTGTACATAAGGCGCAGGAGGCCATTGAACAGGGCCTTGATCCGGTATCGGCTCTGCCGGAGCTGGAGCCTGTCATGCAGGTGATCCGTGAGAACGATCCCGACGCTGCCGGCAAAGGCCTGGGCATCGGCAG
>JAFWDX010000346.1 GCA_017515945.1 Blautia sp.
CACTCGCAGGAGTGAGTCAAGGAACCTGTCCCTCTGACTCATTATATACAAGGTAAAACATAAATGCAAACCATAATGACAAAATAAGTACAAAACATACAAAAAAATGATAGAAACTGCCTGCGATAATGATTAAAATAAATTCAGAATTAAAAAGCCGTAAGTGTCGGTCCCTGTACCGGCCGGAAAGGACAGACAGATGGAAACAGGCAGATTTTACGGTGTTGGCGAACCTCTGATCCAGCGTCAGCGCGATCAGGGAATTGATGCGCCTGCATACCTGGATCTGGTGAAGGGACTGGGTTGTAATGCCTTTCGTTCCTGGATGCACCTCACAGAGATCCTGAAAAGTCCAACCGAAGCGGATCCGGAGGCGGTGGCTCTCCACACGAGGCTGCTCGACCGTGCAGTGGAGCTTGACATTGAGGTCACCGGCATGAGCCATGAATGGTTCCTTCCGGAAGGCTGCAGGCAGAAAAGCGGTCATGCCATGCCTGCCCGCGACCTGACCGAAGGGAGCCTGTATATACAGGCACTGCATATGCTGGAGCAGAGCTGGTGCACCATGGCCGGGCTTTTTCCGCAGGTGAAGATCTGGGAGATCGGCAATGAATGGAATCTGGACGCGTTTCTGCATCCTGACGGATTCCTGGACAGTGATATGTCTCATCCCTTCACAGCGGATGAAAAGATGGATATCGCAGTGGACATGATGTATTTTGCGGCCAGAGGTGTGCGCAGAGTAAATCCGGACGCAAAGGTCGCGTCCTTCTCACCGGCTCTGTCCACGCCTGGTCTGGGCGGCGACATGCCTGATTATCTCCCTGTGATGTTCGGCGTGGCCTGGACCCTCGATAAAATTTACAGTCGTATCCGGTCAGGAGAATTCTGGTCGACGGATCCGGACGACTATTTTGATCTGGTGGCCTGGCATCCTTATGTGTTCACCAACAAAGATGTACCGGACGCGGATCTGTTTATGGACGTGGACGAACCGGATCAGCTCTGGAAGAGCTATAACGACGCCGCTTACAAGGTCATGAAGAAATACGGCGACGGACACAAACAGGTTCTTCTGACAGAAACCGGGTTCACGGATTGCGGCAATGAGGAGTGGGAGAAACGATACGCCGGTTATAACAAAAAACTGCTCAGTATCGCCCGCACGCTTCCCTATGTGCGCACGCTCCATAATTTCCGTCTGCTGAATGAAAATGCCATGTTGAAACGCGCGGGGATCGAGGATAATCAGATCGGCGGCCTGACCGAAGTCTACTTCGGTATCTTTACAGATCCGGAAGACGGCTGTCAGCCCAGGGCAAGAGCCAGGGCCATACAGGAGATGACGGGGAGCACGGCAGATCTGACAAAGCTGGGGCAGGAGATAAGCCGTCGGTATATCAGCATTTCGTAACTGTACAGTCACAAGAGCCTTCACAGTTGAAGGAACTGGGGCAGGAGATAAGCCACCGGTAAATTAACATTTCGTAACTGTGCGGTCACAAGAGCCTTCACAGTTGAAGGAACTGGGGCAGGAGATAAGCCGTCGGTATATCGACATTGCGTAACTGTACAGTCACAAGTTCCTTCACAGTTACAGGGCCAGGTGCAGGCTTCTGCCGTCGTATGGACAGTGAGCCAGGCTTTGGCTGTTCATTTTCTTCTCACGCACTTTGCAGTGAATACCAGGTGCTGACTGAACAGTTACCGACATTTCATAATTTGATAAAGACAGACCTGAAAGGGAGGTAAAGCCATGAGTGAGCACATCGTAGAAACCGCAAACGGTAAGGTCAGAGGATATGAGAGGAACGGTCTGATCGAATATCTGGGTATCCCCTACGCGGAGCCGCCCGTCGGCCCGCTGCGCTTTAAGAGATCCGTTCCGAAGACACCCTGGGAAGGCATCCTGGATGCAAAGGAATATGGCCCGGTTCCCGTGCAGCACGATCATGACATGGACCAGGGGAGCGAGGACTGCCTGACCGTCAATGTGAAACGTCCGGCAGAAGGCGAAGGGCTTCCGGTTTTTGTCTGGATCTATGGCGGCGGCTACAACACCGGTTCCGCCAGCGACGGACTCTATCATGGCGACAATTTCGCCAGGGACGGGATCGTCTATGTATCCTTCCAGTACCACCTGAATGTGCTGGGCTTTTATGATTTTTCCACTTATCCCGGCTGTGAGGATTTTGATACCAACTGTGGACTGAGCGATCAGATCCTCGCTCTGAACTGGATCCATGACAACATTGCTGCTTTCGGCGGAGATCCGAACCGCATTACGATCGCAGGTGAATCCGCCGGCGGCGCTTCCGTTGTGAACATGCTGGCCGCGCCCGGCGCAAAAGGCACCTTCCAGCAGGCGATCGCCGAGAGCGGACTGCCTAACTGTGTCATGACCCATCAGATGCAGCGCCGGAATATTGACCTTTTCATCGAGGGGATGGGATGGAAGCCGGAGGAGATCGCCGAAAAGCTTCGCACGGGCAATCCCTTTGATTTCCTCAGAGGCAATGAATACATGTCTGCCCGCTTCCAGGAGCAGAATCCGGGCATGTTCCTGCCCGGGCCGGTGCAGGACGATCTCCTTCCCGTGAGACCCATCGACGCCATCCGCGGCGGGGCGGCAGCAGGCGTAAAGCTCATTATCGGCTCCAACATGCATGAGGGCACGATGTTTGTCCACCCGGAGGGGACGGTCTTCCCGAACTCCTGGACCATGATCGCAAAGATGCTTGAACAGAATAAGCACGCCGACGCGATCCCGGATGTGGTGGGCTTTTATCATCCTTCCGCGAGGGACAGCTTTGTCCTGTTCAAAACCGGCGGAGAGCATCCGGCAGGCGGCGGGGCGGTGCCGAAGGCAGCCGGGGATTACCGTCAGATCGGCGGAGATCCGTTCATTCGTTTTGCCACCGACTATGCATTTGAAATGCCTGCCGTCAAAGTGGCCATGGGGCAGAAGCAATACACGGACGATGTGTGGATGTACCGGTATGAGCTGATCACAAAATCCGGCCTGGACACCGGCTGGAAGGCCTCCCATGCCTTTGAGCTGCCCGCCGTGTTCGGTGTGCGGGATCATGATTTTTCGAACTTTGTCTTTGACGGTGAACCGGATGAAGTATTCGAGAAAATCGCCAGCGAAATCCATGGAGACTGGGTGCGCTTTATCAAGACCGGTGAACCGAATCCGGACTGGAGCCGCTTCGAAGGGGCAGATTCACCCGTCCGCATTTATGACCGTGAGACTCATACAGAGCGGTTGGACCGCCGGCATCTGATGCAGATCTGGGGTGACATGCGTTTTTACGAAGTGTGAGGAGATCTTACTATAAAAAGCAGGGAACTGTAAGGAAATAACTTCATATCTTTCTGGCAAAGCTATTTCTTTACAGCCTTGGCTGTTGAGCTTTTGTTCCACGCACCTCGCAGTAAATGTGAGATACTGACTGAACAGTTACGAGATAAATAAAAAGCAATACAACAGCAAAATAACAACAAAACTGACAAAATAAGAACAGAATGTGCAGGCCTGTTCTGATATAGTTATCTCAACGATGTTCTCACTTGCTACAAGACACAATGATCCGGACGCCAGTTTAAGCTGGATCGAGAGGATCGGCTTCGGCTCAGGCCAGCTGGGAATCAACGCCATCAATGGCATCCTCGGTTCTTTTCTGACCGTTTATTTCACAAACGTGGCTCTGCTGGACGCGGCGGTCATTTCCACGATCATTGCGGTTTCAAAGCTTTTTGACGGTATTTCCGATATTGTCATCGGCCGTATGGTGGACAATACCAAATCAAAGATGGGCAAAGGCCGCAGCTGGCTGTTCAAGGTCTGCATCCCCTTCGCCATCTCGGTCATGCTGCTGTTCTTCATTCCGCCAAACTGGCCCGGCGCTGTCAAATATGTGTATGTGTTCGTGATGTACAATGTCGTCAACACGATCTGCATGACCTCCATGCTGGTGCTGGCATTCAGGCTTGACAGAGACCTTGCCAGACTGAAAGCTGAGAAGGGGATCGCATAAGCGTAATGGGGTCAGGCCATCCAAACATTCTGTGAACAGCGTTCACAG
>JAFWDX010000347.1 GCA_017515945.1 Blautia sp.
ACTACAACAACATCAAGGACAACGTAGCCAGGCGCATAGAGGCTTATCTGAGCAGCGCAGAATAAACAGAGGAACCTGTCCCCCTGACTCATTTTTTATCATTGAAGCAGAGGTCAGAAATCGCTATAATGAAATTGTGTTTTCTTGTGAGGATAATTATAATTGAGTGACGCGAAAACGAATGATTCTTTACCGGAGGAATATTTATGAACTGGAAAGAAAACGAAAAATATATCAAGGTCTGCATGACGGGTATTATCATCGTCTGCGCAGGTATCCTTTTCTTTTTTGCGGTCTACCGCGGCAGGGATTTTTCGGGTATCATCAATTCACTCCTGACGATCCTGAGGCCCTTTGTTTACGGGGCGGTCATCGCCTATCTGGTGACGCCGGTTTCGCGTCAGCTTGAAAAAACCTTTAATAAGTTGTTCGGCGGAAAAAGCGCAAAGCTGGCTTTTTCTCTGGCGAATGTTCTGTCGCTGATCCTGGCGCTGTTGATCATTTCCGGGATCCTGTTGCTGATCGTTCCGCGTCTGGTGGACAGCATTTCCAAGATCATCGAAATGGCTCCGGCACAGCTTGATGCGCTGCAGCAGCAGCTCAGGGAATACGTGCAGGGTGATCCGGCCATGGAGCAGAAGGCTGAGGAATTTCTACAGGAGGCATCCACCGCTGTCGAGAATTTCGTCGCCAGACTGTTGGGCGGAGGCGATGAGGGAGGCGGCACTCTGGCTGTTGTTTCCGGCGTGGCTGCCCATGCGGTCATTGTCTTTGGTGTATTCAAGGATATGCTGATCGGGTTGATCGTTTCATTGTATCTGCTTTTCAGACGCGGCCGGCTGGCGGATCAGGCTGAGCTGCTCATCCATGGACTTCTCAAACCCGAGGCGGCCGAATGGGTAAAAACCGAAGTGCGTTTTGCCAATCATATATTCAACAGCTTCTTTATGGGTAAACTGCTGGACTCCGCCATTGTGGGAGTGATCTGCTTTATCGGCTGCGTGATCATGGGCTTTAGCAATCCGCTTTTGATCGCGGTCATTGTCGGCGTGACCAATATCATCCCCTTTTTCGGACCTTACCTCGGAGCCATTCCCAGCGCGCTGCTGCTGCTGTTGGAAAACCCGACCCATTGCCTGATGTTTCTGGTATTTATAATCATCCTGCAGCAGTTGGACGGCAACGTGATCGGCCCGAAGATCCTGGGAGACTCCACGGGGCTTTCCGGCCTGTCGGTCCTGCTTGCCATCCTGCTGTTCGGCGGGTTGTGGGGTATTGTGGGAATGCTGGTAGGTGTCCCGTTGATGGCCGTTATCTATGACGTGTTCCGTCAGATCATCTTTAAAGGAATCCGCCGCAATGGGATGGACGAGATCGTTAAGGAGTACAACGAGAAATATCATTCGGCGGAATCAGGCGGTAAAAATTAATGAAGGAAAAAAAGATAAAGGTTGTGGCGGCAGTCATTCGGAGAGGAGAGCTGCTTTTTGCAACCCAGAGAGGATACGGAGATTATAAGGACTGGTGGGAGTTCCCGGGCGGTAAGATAGAACCGGGGGAAACTCCGAGGGAAGCGCTGGTTCGTGAAATACAGGAGGAACTCGGGGCAAAAATTGCCGTGGATGATTATCTGCTGACCGTAGAATATGATTATCCTGAATTTCATCTTTCGATGGACTGTTTCTGGTGCCATGTCGTGGAAGGCCAACTGACGCTTTTGGAACATGAAGCGTCAAGATGGCTTCCGATTCATGACCTGAGACAGGTAAAATGGTTACTGGCGGATATGCTGGTGATTGAAGAAATAGAAAAATATGTACCTGGTACCTTATATTGTAAAACCGAAACAGTATTATAATGTATGAGTAAGGGATAAGAGCCGTGGTGAGAAAATCTTGCCACGGCTCTTTTTCGTTATGGTGGAGCGTCCGGATGTGTATCATGCGTATTGATGTCAATCAAAAGTTCTTGTATGACAAAACATGCTAAGTTTTTTGTCAAGTGAAAAAATGTACAAAATCTAGACTGTGATAAACTGCCACATAAGTCATAAATGCCTCACAGACATTGCAATATAGACACATTATTGTTAAAATAACTAACAGAGGATAGTCTGCCATTTTGCGGAAAGGGAACGAGGTAGCTTTTCTTACAGTGCACCCTTGTGTGGATTTTTTATAGACTCCGAGAGTAATAAGGGTATGCCTGAAACAGGTCGTATATGGAAATGGTAAGGAAAACGTTTTTGGGGCAGCGGATAAAATGCGCAATCAAAGAGAGGAGAAAACTATGGGCAGCAGTACTAAGAAAAAGCTTCGACAGCTGTTATCGATGCTGGTCCTTGTCGTGATGCTGACACAGCAGTTCGGCTCGACGATCTCCAGAGCTTCTGAGGGAGAGATCGAATACGAGGAGGCTGCTATGCTTCAGATGTCCGATGAGGAACCTGCAGAGCCCGAAATGGAAGAGGAAGCACAGGAGGACGATTCAGGCAGTTCGGAGGAAGCACCTGATGAGGCTCAGAAGGTCTGGGCCGAGGATGCGGCCACGGATACTGCTGACACTGAGAATGAAAATGAGGACGAAAACACCGCCCAGGACGAGGAGGTCGTATTTGAGGAGACCGCCCTGCCTGAGGAGGAACTCGAGGGATTTGCGGAAGATCTGAATGTAGCAGACGAATCCGATGCTTTTAAAGATGTAAATGCACCGGTTATTTCAGAAGCAGAGGGAGAAAATGCCTCTGTTTTTGATGAGAGTCTTCCCGATGAGTCAGTTTATACCTTGGGGGGGTATAAGACCTTTTTTTCCCTGGATGGAGATTTCCGACTGGATGTGACCGTCAGCGAAAATGCTGAACTTCCGCAGGATACTGAGCTTCACATCGAGCCTGTTGCAAACAGTGACACAACTATGTATTACTTGAATCTCGCCAGGGACGAAGTGACTGAGGATGAAACAGCCATAGCTTACGGTAATGCTTTCGACATCTGGTTCACATCCGAACAGGCGGGCGGAGTTGTGACTCCCGCGAATGCCGAGCCTGTATCCATTACCTTTGATTTCAAGGACCACCCGATCCCTGTAAACGTACTCACCGAGGCACAGGACAGGGTCGCGAAAGTCATGTATATCTATGATGACAAGGCTTTTGACACCAACGCACAGATCGTCGGTCCCGACGGTCTGATACAGTGGACTTCCTTCTGCACCGAGAAATACGGAACAATAGTTCTTATGACGCTTGGCTTCTTCCCGACAGAAAATGCCGAGACCGAGATACCCGCAGAAGGTGAGAAGGAAGACGGCATGACTGAGACTGCACAGGAGGAGCATGCTCAGCCGCAGATCGAGTTCACCTTTGAGCCCACGACCGAAAGCTTTATCGTCCCGATCGAGACTCCCGAGAATATGGAGCCCTCCACTGAGGCGAAGACCGCAGAGCCGGCAGAGAATAAGGAGACGACTGCAGAAGCACCCGTTGAGGGTACGACAGAGACAGCCACAGAAGCGTCCACAGAGGACACAACTGAGACAGTTGTAGAAACATCCACCGAGGCCACTACCGAGACAGTCGGAGAAGTGTCCACCGAAGCCACTACCGAAACAGCCGTGGAGGCGACAACCGAAGCCGCTACGGAAACCACTACCGAAGCAGTCGAATACATGGACGGCTCCTTATCCTATGTCGGAAATGACTATGCCATAAAACTGAGCTTCGGAAAAGATGCCGGGATTCCTGTCGGCGCGTCCGTTTCCAGCTATGAGATCCTCGAAGGCAGTGAGCTGTACGAGAAATATCTTACAGCCTCTCATAGTGCGAAGGGTATTGTCGACCCTGCTGAGGTCGCAACCACCAAGGCGCGTTTCTTTGATATCACGATCCTCGACAAAGACGGAAAAGAAGTCACTCCCAAGGATCATGTCGATGTCAAAATCACCTACAGGGCTCCTGTGACTGTCGCCGATCCGGATGCTGTGGAGATCGTACACTTTGCGGAAGAGGGTACCGAGGTACTCGACACGAGCACGAAAGGGGCTTATAAGACAGATTCGGTCAAGAGCGTTGAATTCAGCACGGAGAGCTTTTCAGTGTTCGGGTTCCTGTATACGGTGGACTTTACGTATGACGGGTTTACCTACAGTATTGCAGGAGAGGACAGTATCCTTCTGTCCGGGCTGTTTGCGGCGTTGGGGATCAAGGCCGACGCGGCGGATGCTGTCGCGGTGGAATTTACCAATTATGATCTGATTGCAGTAAAGCAGATCGAGAAGGACTGGCTGCTGACCAGCCTTGCGCCTTTCCTGACAAAAGAAACCCTGACCGTCACGATGAAGGATGGGGTGAAGTATGTCATTGAGGTGACGGATGCGCAGACTACGACAACGGAGGCGCCAACAACTACGACGACTGAGGTGGCAACAACCACGACGACTGAAGCTACGACCACGACGACGGAAGCAACGACTACGACGACGGAGGCGTCAACGACTACGACGACGGAAGAGTCGACGACCACGACAACGGAAGCGACGACTACGACGACGGAGGCGTCAACGACTACGACGACGGAGGCGACGACTACGACGACAGAAGAGTCAACGACCACGACAACGGAAGCGACGACTACGACGACGGAGGCGCCAACAACTACGACGACGGAAGCAACGACTACGACAACGGAGGCGACGACCACGACGACGGAGGAGTCGACGACTACTACAACGGAAGTGACGACTACGACAACGGAGGCGCCA
>JAFWDX010000038.1 GCA_017515945.1 Blautia sp.
GAAAGGCTGGCCCTGGCATTTCGCAACTGCGAGAAGCTGCAGAGCCATATGCGTCTGCTCCTGGACAAAGGAGGTCTGTACAAAACCTATAACGGCAACCTGCTTTTCCATGGGAGTGTGCCGCTCAATGAGGACGGATCCCTGAAGGAGGTATCCCTGGGCGGCACGACCTGTAAAGGAAAAGCCCTCTATGACTTCCTGGAGACCCATGTCCGCAGATCGTTTTACGCAGTGAACCGCAGGACCCGTCAGGAAAGCATGGATCTGCTGTGGTACATCTGGGCCGGACCCAATTCGCCTTTGTTCGGTAAGGACAAAATGACCACCTTTGAACGATATTTTATCGAAGACAAGGAGACCCACAGGGAAACAAAGAATGCCTACTACAGTCTCCTCGAAAATGAGGAAGTGGTGGACATGCTGCTTAAGGAGTTCGGGCTGGATCCCGCCCACGGGCATATCGTCAACGGACATGTGCCTGTCCATCAGAGCGAGGGTGAAAATCCGGTCAAATGCGGCGGTAAGGTCATTGTCATCGACGGCGGCTTCTGCAAGGCCTACCACCGCGTCACAGGCATTGCCGGATACACGCTGATCTATAATTCCTATGGACTGACGCTGACGGCACATGAACCCTTTACCTCTGCCCAGAAGGCCATACAGGAGGAAAAGGATATCGTGTCCAACAGGGTTGCCGTACGGTATAATCCCCGAAGGGAGAGAGTGGCGGACACGGACAACGGAAAAAGGATCAGGGAACGGATCCATGAACTGGCGGAACTGTTGGAAGCATACCGGGACGGTACGATCAAGGAAAAAATCTGAATAATCATTATTGTAACTGTGAAGGAGCTTGTGACTGAACAGTTACACATTATTTTTACAGGAGGATGTGCATGGGAGGCATTTTTGGCGTCGCTTCAAAGGAAAGCTGTGTAATGGATCTGTTTTTTGGGATAGATTATCATTCCCATCTGGGCACACGCAGAGGCGGTATGGCGGTATACGGTAAAAACAAAGGATTTGACCGGGCCATTCACAATATTGAGAACTCACCATTCCGGACGAAATTTGACCGGGATGTCGCGGAACTGGAGGGAAACCTGGGGATCGGCTGTATTTCAGACAACGAACCGCAGCCGCTGCTGGTGCGTTCTCATCTCGGAGATTTTGCCATCACGACAGTCGGCAAGATCAACAATATGGATGACCTGGTTGAACTCTCCTTTAAAAACGGCTGTACCCATTTCCTGGAGCAGAGCGGCGGGAGTGTCAATCCTACTGAGATGGTCGCCTCCCTGATCAATCAGAAATCGACTCTGACAGAGGGGATCCGATATGCGCAGGAAAGGATCGACGGGTCCATGACGATCCTTCTGCTCACGCCGGAAGGCCTGGTCGGAGCCCGTGACAGGCTTGGCCGGACGCCTCTCGTCATAGGGAAAAAGGAAAATGCCTACTGCATGTCTTTTGAAAGCCATGCCTATATCAATCTGGGCTATACGGATGAGAAGGAACTTGGCCCTGGCGAGATCGTTTATGTCACACCGGAGGGGTATGAGGTCTGGAACACGCCGGGGGATAAGATGAGGATCTGTTCCTTCCTCTGGGTCTATTATGGATATCCGACTTCTTCCTATGAAGGCGTAAATGTGGAAGAAATGCGGTGCGAATGCGGCAGCAGGCTGGCGGACAGAGACGCCGGTGAGATCTCGGTGGACAGCGTCGCAGGGGTACCTGATTCGGGCATGGCCGCCGCGATCGGGTACGCCAACCGCTCCGGGGTGCCGCTGGCCAGACCCTTTATCAAATATACGCCGACCTGGCCCCGGTCCTTTATGCCGACGCAGCAGAGCCAGAGAAACCTGATCGCGCGGATGAAGCTGATCCCTGTCCATAAGCTGATCAAAGGCAAGCGCCTGCTGATGATCGACGATTCGATCGTACGGGGTACACAGCTGCGCGAGACGACAGAATTCCTTTATGATCACGGTGCAAAGGAGGTCCATATCCGGCCTGCCTGCCCGCCTCTTGTATATGGCTGTAAATATCTTAATTTTTCCCGTTCCAAGTCTGAACTGGATCTGATCACCAGACGGATCATCCTGCAGCGGGAAGGACCGGATGTCTCTGCCCAGACGCTGGCGGATTATGCCAATCCGGATTCGGATAATTACAGGCAGATGCTGGAAGAGATCCGGCTGCAGCTGAATTTTACTTCCCTGAAATACCTGCGTCTGGATGATCTGAAATCAACGCTGGACATGGATCCGTGCAAGCTGTGCACATATTGCTGGGACGGCCGGGAGTAAGTGCGTGTGAAAGAAGTCGAACAGCCGGGGCCAGGCGCACTTCCAATGCGGCGAAAGGAGCCTGCGCCTCCCAGGGGACGCCTTCGGTGTGGCCAGTTACCGCGTCTCAAGGCCGGATATAGCGGCAGCCGTCTACCTGACGGAGCCTGCCGTCCATCACGAGCATCATAAGGCAGCTGCTTATTTCCTGTACGGAAAGGCCTGTCTGACCGGCAAGAGAATCCGCATCCGCAATGCCGTTTCCGATCAGCTTCAGCAGACGGACAGCCGTCTCATCCAGGCGGCTGTCCTCCTTGCAGTTGTGTTTTCCGGTGCGGTCTGTTCCGGTGATGCCCAGCTCACTCAGCAATACATCCGGAGAAAGGGCCACACCTGCGCCGTCAAAGATCAGGCGGTTTGTCCCCTGGCAGAGGGGATCATTGATCGGTCCCGGCACGGCATAGACGGTTTTCCCCTGTTCCAGTGCATAGCTGGCTGTGATCAGGCTTCCGCTCTTATTTCTGGCCTCCACCACCAGGATCAGATCCGCCAGGGCGCTGATGATCCTGTTGCGTATCGGAAAGTGCCAGTTGAGAGGCTCTGATCCGGGAGGAAACTCACTCAGGATCCCTCCTTTCTGACGAAGGATCCTGTCCCTGAGCGGGCGTGAGGATTTCGGATAACAGATATCCACCCCGCATCCCAGAACGGCAAAGGTCGGAGTTTTACCTTCCAGAGCACCTTTATGGCTCTCGGAATCGATCCCGGCTGCCATGCCGCTGATCACCTGGACCCCGTTTTCACTCAGGACCTTTGCAAAGGAAAAGGCCTGTATGCGGCCATAAGGGCTGCACATCCTGGATCCTACGATGGCCGCGGAGGGCAGAGAAGGGTCGGGCAGTGAACCCGCAAAATACAGCTCGTCAGGCATGCCCGGATAGGGGAGCAGCTTTTGAGGAAAGAGCTCCTGATCTTTTGTTATATGACATATTTCTTCTTTACTGATTTCTCTTCTGATCATTCCCAATACCTTTTATCAAATGCCCGGTACGTCAGTGCCTCGGCCATATGTTCCTTGTGGATCAGTTCGCTTGCCTCCAGATCCGCGATCGTCCGGGCTGCTTTCAGGATCCGGTGATAAGAACGTGCACTGAAAGAGAGGGTTTCGTAAGCTTTATCCAGCAGTGCCTGCGCCTCATCGTCCGTCCGGCAGTACTTTTCCACAAGACGTCCCCGCAGCTGGCCGTTACAGCGGAACTCTTCATGTGCATACCGCTCCTGCTGGATCTGCCTTGCGGCGCACACTCTGGCACGGATCTCAGCAGAGGACTCTCCGGGTTTTGTGCTGCGCATCTGTCCGAGAGAGATCTGTCCAACCTCCGTACACAGGTCCATTCTGTCCAGCAGCGGCTGGCTGATCTTCCCCAGATAATGACTTACCGCTCCGTGTGTGCACCGGCATCTGGACAGGTCAGGATAAAATCCGCAGGGGCAGGGATTCATGGCGGCGATCAGCATGAAATCAGCGGGAAACATACAGGAGGCACCCACCCGGGATATGAGAATGCTGCGGTCCTCCAGGGGCTGACGCAGCACCTCCAGTGAATGCCGGCCAAACTCCGGCATTTCATCGAGAAAGAGAACGCCCAGATGCGCCAGGGTGACTTCTCCCGGCTTTGGAATACGGCCGCCGCCGGCCAGTGAGACAGGGGAACAGGTATGATGGGGAGCCCGGAAGGGCCGTTCGTTTACAAGCGGCATTTTTTCGGAAAGCAGACCGGCAATACTGTAGATTTTGGTGAGCTCAAGCTGTTCTTCAAATGTGAGCTGCGGCAGGATCGTACTGATACGCCTGGCGATCATGGTCTTGCCGGATCCCGGAGGACCGATCATCAGCAGATTGTGGAAGCCTGCGGCGGCGATCTCGGCAGCCCTCCGGGCCCGTGTCTGTCCGTGGATATCGCTGAAATCAACGGGACTGTCATTGCTGAGCCCGGCTGCTGGCATACCCTCAGGCACGGTCTGAGAGCTGAAGAATTGCTCCGGGTCGAAAATACAGGCAGCCATCTCCGACAGAGAGGAAACACCGCAGACACGTATGTCTGGTACAAGCAGGGCTTCTGCCATATTCTGGCGGGGAATGATACAGAAGCTGCAGCCCAGTTCACGGGCTTTGAGAAGCCTGGGAAGGATCCCTGTGGCAGCGTGGATCTCTCCGTCCAGGCCGAGCTCTCCATAGATCATGATCTGAGAAAGACCTTCTGTGGGGAGAAAATGACCGGCTGCCAGTATAGCCGCGGCGACGGGCAGATCGAATCCGGCAC